>NZ_NFIY01000014.1:0-68688 GCF_002163455.1 Megasphaera sp. An286
AAACCGGTACATAAGGTCATTATGACCGAAGGAAAACGCAGCATTATTCAACAACTGTTTCAAGAATATGACATTCAATCCGCAGAAGATATTCAGGAAGCACTGAAAGACCTGCTGGGCGGTACCATCAAAGAAATGATGGAAACCGAGATGGACGAACACCTTGGCTATCAGAAATCCCAGCGGTCTGACAGCGAGGATTACCGCAATGGGTATAAGAGAAAGCGGGTCAACAGCCGGTATGGTACCGTAGATATCCAGGTACCGCAGGACCGCAACTCCACGTTCGAACCGCAGGTGGTCCGTAAACGGCAAAAAGATATCTCTTCTATCGACCAGAAAATTATCTCCATGTATGCCAAGGGAATGACGACCCGGCAAATTTCAGAAACGTTAGAGGATATCTATGGATTTGAGGCTTCCGAAGGCTTCATTTCCGATGTAACCGATAAAATCCTGCCTCAAATTGAAGACTGGCAGAAACGCCCGCTGTCGGAAGTGTATCCTGTCCTCTATATTGATGCCATTCATTATTCTGTCCGGGATAACGGAGTGATCCGGAAGCTGGCAGCCTACGTCATTCTGGGAATCAACATAGACGGACAAAAAGAAGTTCTGACGATTCAGGTCGGAGACAATGAGAGCGCAAAATATTGGCTTTCCGTGCTGAATGAATTGAAAAATCGCGGGGTAAAAGATATCCTGATTCTCTGTGCCGATGGCCTGAGCGGGATCAAAGAAGCCATCGCCGCAGCCTATCCTAACACGGAATACCAGCGCTGCATCGTACATCAGGTACGAAACACGCTGAAATATGTAGCAGACAAGGATCGTAAGCCTTTTGCCAATGATTTAAAGACTATTTATCAGGCTCCGTCTGAAGAACAGGCTTTGGAATCTCTGGAAAGGGTAACCAAAACATGGTCTGTAAAATATCCGAATTCCATGAAAAGTTGGAAGCAAAACTGGGATGCCATCTGCCCAATTTTCAAGTTTTCCATGAACGTAAGAAAAGTGATTTACACGACCAATGCCATCGAATCCCTGAATTCCACCTACCGGAAGCTGAACCGTCAGAGAAGCGTATTTCCAAGCGATACAGCGCTTTTAAAAGCCCTGTATCTGGCGACGTTTGAAGCCACCAAAAAATGGACCATGCCAATCCGAAACTGGGGACAGGTGTATGGGGAACTGAGCATAATGTACGAAGGCCGACTCCCAGAGTAACGCATAGCTGGCAAAAGCAGGCGAAAATCCTGTCTGTACTTGACATGTTCAGCATGTGTTGTTATATATAAACCATGAGCTGAAAGTTCTCAAATTCGCTTTCAGCTTACCAAGTATCATAGAAGATCTATGTTTACAGAGATTTTTTCACAGGCTCGCAAGGACTCAACATATTAGGAAAAAATCCCTTGCAAAATGCGTTTCCCTATGCTATAATACTCCTTGTCAAACACACATGGGGGTATAGCTCAGCTGGGAGAGCGCTTGAATGGCATTCAAGAGGTCAGCGGTTCGATCCCGCTTATCTCCACCAATATTTATTATCATGAATAGGAATATTCGTAATCGTTTCTATGCTGTCAACTATGCGGAGTGGCGGGCATTTCTGCGGTTATTGAATATTCCTATTTTTTTGCCTGTTTTTCGGTAGTTTGCCCCTTTTTTGCCCCCTGAATTTTGGCGTATTTTCGGCGGCGAGGGGGCTTTTTTTCTGCCGGTTTGCCCCTTTTTTGGGGGCCGCTTCCTTGCCGCGCCTTTAGGATGCGGCCTTTATGACAATTCATAGCCTGCCGCTTCCCCGGCGCGGCGGTTATAAGGCGGCAATGGCGTCTATTTTCTGCCGGGCTTCCTTGTTCATGGCGTCGGTGACGTGCGTATAGATGGAAAGCGTAGTATTCGGGTCGTTGTGGCCGACGCGCTGCATGATGGCCTTTAAGGGTATGCCCTGCTCGGCCAGCAGGCTTATATGCGTATGCCTGAATATGTGCGTCGTCAGCTTTTTACCTTCAATATGCACGGTTTGCAGGCGTTTATTGATCGTCGACAGGTCGTAAGGAAAGCCCGTCGCCGTCGTGAAGATATAGCCCCGGTCGACGTACCGGCCTTGTGACCACAGGGCGGCCCTCTTGTTTTCCATGATAAACCAGTCAAGAATGTACATGGCCCGGCGGTTTAGATAGACGTCGCGGTAGGAATAGGCGTTTTTGGGCGTTCCCCGCTGTTCGTCGCTGCCGTTCGGCACGCCGGAAATGATAGTTCCCGTCACATGTACGCATTGCCGGGCCTTGTCGTAGTCTTGTACGCGCAGGGCCAGCAGTTCGCCGCCGCGAAGGCCCGTAAGGGTGATAAACTCCATGGCCATAGCGATTCGCGGGTAATTCGGGCGCAGCTGTTCCAGACATTGGCGCATTTCGTCTTTATTCAGAAACTTATTCGCCTTTTTCTGGAGCTCGCCCGGCGTCGCGGGCCGCTTCCTTAGTTCAATCTCTTCAAAGGCGGCGATGTCGTCGGCATAGCGGGCTTTTTTGGCGTATCTCATGGCGTTGCGTATGACCGACAGAATAGACTTTGCATAGCTGAATGACCGCAATTTTTTATAGTACAAGTCGTATACGATACGTTCGGCCATGGCCGGCGTAAAGTCTACGAAGAGCAGGCCCGGCGGCAGTTCCTTTTTTATTTTCTCGACGGCATAGCCATGATGTTTCGCCGTGGTCATTTTGATGCGGCAGCGCGTCAGATCGTGCCACTCGTCGAGTACCTGCGCCATGGTCAGCTGTTCCAGCTTTTCCCGCCGCTTCTCGTCGGCGGTTTTCGTTTTTTCGGCGAATTTTTCGCGCAGCATTTGCAAGGCGGCCCGCTGGGCCTGCCGGGTGTTGCTGTTCAGGGTGACGCTTATTTTTGCGGCCCGGCGCGTTACCGGGTGCGTGAAGCGCTCGCAATACTTATACCGCGTACCCTTTGCGTTTGTTACTTCTTCAATCCACATAGTACATACCCCTTTCTAAGCTGTACATGGTCACCTCTGCAAATGCTCGTGTAAGCTCGTTTTCCGGGTATTTATTTCTGGCCCTGCCGGTGATGCGGCGGGGCTTTTTTTGTGTCTTATGGGCTGCGGTACTGTTTTGGTAGTGCAGGGGGTAACGATTCGTTACGCCGTTGCGCCTCATTCAATGGGTGTTCCGTTTTGTTATGCCCTTTGCTTTCCGTCTAGGGGGCGGTAAAATGCCGCTCCCTTGGGGTGTTGTCGTCTAGGGCTACGGTAAAACGCCGTAGGGGTACAGTAGCTGCCCTGTACATCTGCCCAAAATTGTGCCAATGTTCCCAAAATTGGGGAGGCTGGCCGCTTCCTTGCGGCTCGGCGACGGTTTGGCGTCGAGTATGCGGCGGATCGTTCCGGCTGAACGTTTCCCGTCTTAGGGGTACGTATTTCTACGTAGCCCGGCGGGCCTTATGGGGCCCTGTTTTAGGGTAGTTACGGGCTATATATAACCTGATACTATGCGGCATAGGCCCTATAAGTTGGGGTCATGGTGGCCCTCACTATTGGGCGGCTCTGGTTTGGATTTAAATATTGTATGGTGGTGTATCGATACCGTTTCTATGTCATGTGTATGCTCAATATTATGTAGCCATTCCCAAAGTTGCGGGAATTTTTCTTTTAATAGCTCTCGCGCCTCTTGGTATTGTTTATCTTTTAATAGCATAGTCATGAATTTGTTTGCTTTTTGATTTTCCCACTCTTTAAAGGCCTCTAAATATACTTGTGTATACTCTTGTGTATTTGGAATTACCTTCATGATCTCGATAAATTCATCTTTTGCAAAATGGAAGGCTTCTTCTCTGCCGTCTTCGTAGAAATACAAGATATTTACACTAGGAGCATCTTTGGTGGTGTTATCGGGCAGTACTAGAAAGCCCATTTGCTGGCATTTGCTTAGCAATATTTCATAATCGCCGATTTCTCGGCCTATTAAGTTGTCAATAGATACGTGTAAGGCGTCGGCTATTTTCATCAGAATAGCATAACTGGGCTCCCGATTTTGGTTTTCGTAGGCTATGTAAGTATTACGTGATAAGCCTAAAGAATCGGCAAAGTCGCCGATAGATACGCCGCTTGCCTCTCGGAATTTTTTTAGATTTTTATTAAATGGCGTATATTCTTTCTTCCTGTTGCGGGTATTCATGAATAACCCTCCTTTCCCTTGTAGTGTATCATCTTGTTTAGAGCTTGTAAATGCTAAATAGATTTAAAAATAATTGACTAGTACAAAAACATTTGCTATACTACATGTGAATCTTAAAATTATTCAATAGCTCTAATTAGTAATGAGGCGGAGGCATAACGATGAAAACAGCAAACATTGATATGGCGATGGTAGAACAAAAAGCAAACGAAAAATTTTGGACGCTTACGACGTTGGCTATTAAGGCAGGCCTTTCACCGGCTACGGTCTTTTCCTTGAAGTCTGGCCGACGCCGCGGCACGTGGGCTACCTTGAATAAGCTGGCGGCGGCGTTAGGCGTGGAACCGGCGGAGATCATCAAGGAGCAGGAGTGATGCGGCATGAGGGATATACTCATGATTGAGACCCAAGGGAATAACTTTGCGAAGGCTATTCGTAATAAGTGCCTTGATTGTTGCTGTGATAATGCGGCAGAGGTGCGGCGCTGTACGGTTGTACGCTGCCCGCTGTTCCCGTATCGGTTCGGGTGTAGTCCAAGAGTGGCCATGCGTCGATACACAGACAGCATAAAAATTATCCCTACCCCTTAAATAATAGGGGGTACAGCACAAAACGACGGCATTAGGTATCTTTACTAGTACCGACATATCAAAACGCCTAAAAACGGCGTATGATGCAAAAAGGCCGCTTCCTTGAAACTGCTTAGAAGATGCGGCCATGGATGCGGCGGACGTATACAAGATAAGGGAGGGTATTTCATGATGGAACAATACGACTATGGCGAGCCGTTAGAGCCGTGGGAGCTCAAAATATGGAAAGAGCAAGAGGGGATGCCTAAAAATCCGTGTCCCATATGCGGAAAATTGAATTTCAAATTACACGGCGTACTTGAAAGCAAGGAACGAGGCATAGACCATGATTATTACTCCATTCGGTGCCAGCATTGCGGGTATAGTACCGATGAGTATTTGACGCGGTTTGCCGCCGTCGACGCATGGGATGCGGGTAATGAAGAAGCCGCTTCCATAGAATTAAGCAGAAAGCGGCGCATTATTTCCCAATAATTTTAGTAAAAAGGTTTGGCAATGAAAAAAATCTCTGCAAATGCTTGTGTAAGCCCGTTTTATACGATGGGCGAAAAGTATCGTATTTGATTTTGTGAATAGTTAGGAGGCGCAACCATGAAGAATTTAGGGCATTCCATGATTCGAGACCATGCCGACAAAGAGGGCGCGTTGTGGGTACAGCCCGCCCGGCTGGTGCAGCTCTTTTCTATTGGCCGTACGACGGTTTGGAAGCTGACGAAGGAAATGCAGGCCATACCCAAGTATAGGGATTCCTTTCTTGATTTGGGGTATCAGCTGAAACTTATAAAGTTGGCCGACTTTGAGCAGTTTTTACAAGAGCGCAGCCGGAAAAAGGCGTATCTGCGCAAATAAAAAGGCCCTTACGAGTGGCGCAAACACTCATAAGGGCAATAAGGCTTTACACGCTTACCGGCGATTTTTGAAAAGCCTTATTTTTATTATAGCACGGTGAAGCGGGTTGCCAAGTGTTCGCGCCCCGCTTCCTTTCGAGGTGGTGGCATGAGAAGAACTAAAAGAGTACCGCTTAATTTTTGGGAAACAGCGAAAAGGGGTGATGAATATGACGTACACTTTAGCCGTTTGGGTGATTCTTTGCTAGACAGCCCGACATTTTGCAAGCTGGGTAATAGTACTAGACTGATATACTTTTACATGATCCGCGCTGCCGCCGGAAAGCGGGAGTTTACCTTTTCCCATTCTTTTTATGATAAACGGGGCTTTGCTAAGCGAACAGTCATAAGAGCTATAATGGAATTGGAAAATGCCGGATTTATACGAGTAAAGGAACATGGCAAGGCTACGAGGACGCCTAACCAATATCGGTTCATAAATGATTGGAAGAATGAAGAATGATTATTTGTTATTGTGTTGGCTGGTGCATTTTGGCACAGTGTCTTGGTGCATTTTGGCACAGTGCTAAAAGCATGGAAATATTCGCGTTTTCCTGCACTGGTGCATTTTGGCACAGTGCAAAAAATAAGAAATGGCTTAATAGAGCCATTTTCTGGAATAGGCGATATTTTCCGCACTGGTGCATTTTGGCACACTATCTATATATAGCCATAGTAGGGCACTTTTTAAGGTGCCGAAAATGAGGGACAGGGGAGAGTAACATAGGGCAGCCGTCGCCGTCGTAGCCGGGCGGATCCTTTGCGAGGCAGGGCAGGGATTTTCCTGTCTTGCCGCCTGCGTCGGATTGCGTGCCAGACAGGCACATAAATTGGCACGCAATGTGGCACACAAGGCAGGAAGAACGGTTTTGCGTATCACACAGATACGCAATATGAGCCGCAACCTGATACACAAACCGATACGCAGAAGGAGGAAACATGCGTACATTTACGGGGTAAATGCATACATGATGTGCGCATTTATGGGGGTAAATGTATACATAAACCCCTGTTATTGCTACATAAACCCCATTTATTGACGCAGGAATGCGGGTTCCTGTTGCAAGAATTATCTTTTTTGTTACAAAAATACGGAGGTATTGACATATGAATAGACGAGACAAGGCCGTTCATGATATTTTATATAGCGCGCTGGAAGAGGCGGCCGCCATGAAGGAAAAAGGCGCAACCCAAATAGCCCTATTTGCTATGCATGCAGCCCTTAGGGCCTATGATGCGGGGTACAATAACGCCTGTCAGGTATTGCGGGGGCGTCGGCGCAAAAAGAGACGGCCCGGCGCATAAGGGCTATGGTAGGCGCAGTTGAAAATATCAGAGCGCAAAATTGCGCCAAGGATGCGGCAGGCCGTAAGCTTATGTATAGCCGGGGGCACGGTCTACGGGTGTAGCGGTTGTGCAAAAAACATACGCATACAAAGAGGGACGGTATTTCGCCGACTCCTTCATGCGGCATTTTCACGCTAAAAAAAAGAGGTGGTATAGCTGGCACAGGCAGAATATATTGAGAAGGTGCGTAAATACCTAAAGCAATACAATGCCATGACGGCGTACGTCGCCAATGTACAGGGAGACATAGAAGACTGCCGGGCGCAGCTGTCATTGCTGGCGTCGCCGCGGGTGGCTTCCTTATCGCCTGCCGGTGTTCCCGGCGGCTGCGGCGAAGGTATCAGCCAAGAAGAACGGGAATACCTGAAAAAGGAAGAGCTTGACGCGAAAATACAGCGCCTTATGCAGAACATAGCGGACATAGAACCCGCCCTAAATCGTTTGAGCCGGTCTATAGAAGCCCTGAATGATACTGACAGGGAAATAGTGACCCGGCGCATGATTCATAACGAATCGTGGCGAATCATCGCCAGCGACAACGCCGTAAGTGAAGGCTATTGCCGCCGTCGGCTGCCGAAGATCATAGAAACGCTGGCCGTAATGATGTTTGGGCCTAAGGCTATGTAACGTGTTGGCGGTCGAAAATTCGGCTACGAAAACGGCAGCAGGGCCCCGCCCGGCATGGAGAAGGCGAACGAATAGAAATATTCACGGCAACGTATTGACGCCTTGCATTGGTGCTGATATACTAAAGGTGAACCGTAAAGGCATTGAAACACAACGAACCCCACAAGGTATAGGCCACCTTGTGGGGTTCTGGCGTTCTTATGCCCTGACCCGTCAAAACGACGGGCGAGCCCTTGCAGAGATGACCATGTATAAGCGGTTTGCCCCTTTTCTGCCCCTTTTGCAGAAAATAAGGCGAAATATGGCGCGGTTATGCGATTTGTTTGTTATCTCCACCAGAAAAAAGAGGTTTCACTGTTTTTGAAAACGGTGAAACCTCTTTTGCGATATGGGAAAAAATAGGATGGTTTTATGTGCGGCATTTTGTGAAGTTCGATGTATGGAGCAATCAATATGAAACAGAAGATTCACGGCAACGTATTGACTCCCTGCATTGGTGCTGATATACTACAAATAGGTAACGATATGAGTAAAATGTGCTGTAAAAAACACCCTGGGAAGCGGCAACTTCCCAGGGTGTCTTGCTATGTGCTGGTTACTCTGTTAACGGTATCTATCCAGCCACTTACAAATGCAGGCGGCAACTACATTTGCTCCGACAGATACAAAAAACGATATGAGTAAATCGTACATGCTGCTTATCCCCTTTCCGTTACCGGTATAGGGAGAGTAACGCCAATATTATATCATGACCGGAGCATAAAACATATCCGTCAAGATGACGGGCGAGCCCTTGCAGCGAAAGAGGGGTGCTCCTTTTCTGTCCTTTTGTTGCAGGAAATAAGGCGAATATGGCGCGGTTATGTGATTTTATCGCAAGCGACAACGCCGTGAGTGAAGGCTTTGCTGCCGTCGGCTGCCGAAGATCCTTGACACGCTGGCCGTAATGATGTTTGGGCCTAAGGCCATGTAACGTGTTGGCGGTCGGAAATTCGGATACCAAAGCAACAGCAGGGCACCGCCTGGTATTGCGAATGCGAACGAATAGAAATATTCGCGGCGATGTATTGACGCCCGGCATTGGTGCTGATATACTAAAGGTGAACCGTAAAGGCATGGAAACACAACGAACCCCACAAGGTCTAGGCCACCTTGTGGGGTTCTGGCGTTCTTTACGGTGAACGCTGCACCTAGGCTAGTTGCTTATCTCACGCAGAAGCACGTCTAACCATTTGCATAGGTAGTAGGCCACTACACTAGCCACGACGGCTTCCAAAAATCGTAAAGGCATTGAAACACTCCCCCTTTCCGTTGCCGGTATGGGGTAAGCAACGCCACTATTATACCATGACCGGCGCATAAAACATACCTGTCAAGATGACGGGCGAGCCCTTGCAGCGAAAGAGGGCTGCTCCCTTTCTGCCTCTTTTTTTACAGGAACGACGCTGATATGGCGGCTATGCGGCGCGGTATCATATATTTCTGATGCATAGGATTCACTGGAATGACGACGGTGAGTCCTATTTTTTTTGCGGTATGTTTTGTATAGATTTATTTGCGGCAGGATGTATACACGATGTCGGGCATAAAATGCTGTAGGATAGTTGTACGGCATATATAAATAGTAATTCAGAAAAGTAATTTAAAATATGATGAGTTCATAATGTTCACAATAAATTATTTAAGTGATATACTGGGTTTAAGAATAATTCAATCGTCGCTGCGGCAGGTTGGAAAGGGCTATTGCTGCAGCCAGGGCAGCTTACAGGGACTGCGGCTGGAGATAGGAGCGTGATGCGGAATTTTGCGTACGTAAGGTTTGTTCTGATAGACGAGACAGGAGGGACGCTTATGGATTTGAAATTGGCTTTAAAGATTGACGATTTGGATAACGTGGCGACTATTTTTGCCGAAGGTATTCAGAAGGGGATGGACGTCGAAGTGCGCGATAAAAAAGGGAACGCCGAAATTATACGGGTCAACGACGATATTCCCTATGGTCATAAGATTGCCTTGAAGGAGCTGCATCGGGGCGATTTCATCATGAAGTACGGCGAATGCATCGGGACGGCCAGCTGCGACATTGCAAAGGGCGATTACGTGCACGTCCACAACTTAGAAGCGCGCCGCGGCAGAGGAGATATTGCAGGGAGGTAATGAGTATGAGCAAGTATACATTTCAGGGCTATCGCCGCGCCGACGGCAAAGTAGGGGCGCGCAATCTGGTTGCCGTCATTCCCAGCGTCATCTGCGCCAACGACGTAGGACAGGCGATTTGCCGGCAGGTTCAGGGGACGATCGGGTATTTTCATCATCAGGGCTGCTGTCAGCTGCCCATCGACTTAAAGCGCGTAACTGACGTGTTGTCCAACTTGGGGCAAAGCCCGAACGTCGGCGCGGCCTTAATCGTCAGCCTCGGCTGCGAAGGGACGGATCACGAGCGGATGGTAGAAGAAATCCGGGCCTGCGGAAAGCCCGTCGACATCATCCGGATTCAGGAACTGGGCGGCACGTCGCGGGCCATTCAGGCCGGTATCGACGCGGCCCAGCGGATGGTCATGGAGATTTCCAGCTGCCAGCGGGAAGAAGTCGATGCCTCGGAAATCATGATGTCCATCAAGTGCGGCGCTTCCGACGCGACGTCGGGCCTGGCTTCCAACGCCGTCATCGGCTACGTGGCTGATAAGCTGGTCGACCTCGGCGGGACGGTCATCTTCGGCGAAACGACGGAATTCATCGGCGGCGAACATATCCTGGCAAACCGCGCCGTCGGCGGGCCCGACGGTCCCGTAGGGCAAAAGATTTTCGACATCGTAAACCGCATGGAAGAACGGGCTAAATCGGTAGGCGAAGACATGCGGGGCGGCCAGCCGACGCCGGGAAATATTGCCGGCGGCCTGTCCAGCATAGAAGAAAAGAGCCTGGGGGCTATCGTAAAATCGGGGCACCGTCCCATTCAGGGCGTGCTGGAGTACTGCGACCGCGCCGATGGCCTGAAGGGCCTGTGGATTAAAGACGCGCCGGGCCGGGAGCCGGAAATTCTGACCGGCATGGCCTGTACGGGCGCGCAGGTCATGATGTTTTCTACGGGCCGGGGCGCGCCGCAGGGCTTCCCGTCCATGCCGGTCATCAAGATCTGCGGCAATCCCAATACGTACGAACGGATGCAGCACGATATGGATTTGAATGCCGGACGCATCCTGCTGGGGCAGAGCCACATTGAAGAAATCGGTGAAGAAGCCTTTAAGCTGCTGCTGGAGGTGCTGTCGGGCCGGATGACGAAAAATGAAGCCTTAGGGTACTTTGGTTCTATGGATATTTTCTGCGTAGGGCCGGTTATTTAGTATAGATATATCGTACTGCATGGAAAGAAAAATCCCTGACCTGTCTGCTGAATGCGGATGGGTCAGGGATTTTTTTACTGCGCCTTGCTGTCCGGCGCGAGGCTGTTGATCATAGCGATGTATTTTTCGTTCGAGACGAAAGGGGCTTCAAGCTGCCGAACTGTTTCAGCCGAAAGCTGCCCCGTTTGGCCGTATTCTATGCCGGCTTCGTGAAGGCGGGCGAATAATGCCTTTTTCAGCGGCTCAATTTCCGGAGCTGATGCGTCCAGCAGGGCCGTTTCACAGATGCAGGCCATGGCCGGATGCTTTAAGTATATCTGCATCAGCGTTTTTACGGCGGCAAAATTCTCGGGATAATAAGGGTATCCTCCGCCGACGATGACGACGTGCTTCTTCGCCGTCAGGTCGAAGGTGCGTTCGTGTTCTACGTACGTCTCGCCTTGGGTCATATTGATTTTCAAAAAGGCGATGGTTCGGTCCCATATGGCCTTTAAGGAGGCGGGGAGGCCGTGGCAGTGGAGGGGGAAGCTCCAGACGATGACGTCGCTTTCCTTCATGGCGGCCAAGATATCGTTCATGTCGTCATCCTGGATGATGCACTGGCCATCTTGGCGAAACCAGCACGACAGGTCGCCCTGGCAGTATTTGACGTGCTTGTCGTACGATGAAATGTATTGGATATGTCCCGGTTCTGTCTGGCACAGGCCGTTGAGAAAGGCTTTCGTCATATCCAAGGTCGTGCTGTGCGCCTTAGGGCTTCCGTTTAATACGAGGATGTTCATTGCTGCATTACTCCTTTCTTTAAATAACCTAATACACGCGATGCCGATGTTCTGAGGGTCTGTACCTGGTCTGGGGAAACGTGAAGATCGGTTTTGGGAATTACATATCGGCGCAGGACTGTATCCGATGCAGCGACGATGTTTTCCGGCTGCAGCAGCGGTTCGAGTTCCTGCAAGCCGGGAAACTCTTTGCCCTGGCTCCAGTCGTGGCGGTTATAAGGGCAGGCGTCCTGACAGGCGTCGCAGCCGCATAGCCAGGTCGTAAACTGGTCTGCCGTCAGGTGCGGCGGAACGGCGCCTTGCCCAAAGGTCGTCCAAAAGGACGTGCAGGACAGGGGATTCATCGTATACGGCGCGGACAAGGCCTTTGTCCGGCAAGCCTTTTGGCAGAGCGT
This sequence comes from Megasphaera sp. An286, assembly GCF_002163455.1. Taxonomy (NCBI): domain Bacteria; kingdom Bacillati; phylum Bacillota; class Negativicutes; order Veillonellales; family Veillonellaceae; genus Megasphaera; species Megasphaera sp. An286. The sequence continues at coordinate 12,166 of NZ_NFIY01000014.1, forward strand.
ACAGCTGTCGGCGCAGGGGCGCAGCCGGCATTCATGCGTGTACTCGCAGAGCTGATCGATGAGATAGCCTTCCAGCTCGTAATAGGAGCCCTTTTCCCCGTAGAAGAAATTGTTTTTTCTGAAAATTCCCAGGCCTGCGGCGACGGCTGCGTAGCGTAGCGGTATGATGCGGGCCGGAGCGTTCGTTTCTCCGCCTTCGAAGCGAAGGCCCTGCTCGGCCAGCCAAGCTTCAAAGCGCAGCTTCTGCCGGTGGGCTTCGCAGTCCGGCACCGTATCGGGAGACAGGAGGAAGGCCTTGCCGTACAGTCCCTGCAGCGAGAGGGGATAGCGGTACGCTCCTAACCACGTGATGCAGACGACGACCGATTTTGCCCACGGATATAGCTTCCTGACTGCCGCCAGATGTTCTATATCCTGGTAAACGGGCCGGCTTTGGGGAACGGCTTCTTCCCGTTCCTGCAGGCGCTTCTTATAGCCGTCCAGGGCCGATATGGGAATGATTCCGCAGTTATCAAATCCGCAGGACAGGGCTGTTTCGTAGATGGCTTGGGCAAGAGCAGAACGACTCATAGTATCACCTCTTATATAGAATGAATTTTGCGGTATTCCCAGTACGTGCCGATGAGCTGGGTTTCTAAATTCTTTATGTATACCGGGTCTTTACTGATGCGGTATCGCAGCAGTTCGCCTTCATAGATGGAAAACAGGCGGTCGGCCAGCGTGGATGAATGGGACGAGGGGACTCCCGACTGCTCCAGCACGCGGCGAAACAATGCGGCGACAGTTTCTAAGGCGGCGGCGTAGTATGGCGAGATGTCGGGCTCGGCAAAGGCGATTTCCATGCCTACGACGGCGAAGGGACAGCCGTAATGCCTTCCGTCGGCGGCGTCCTCCAGCATGCGGGAGGAAAACTGGCGGACGAATTCCTCCCACTGCGTATCCTGGGACAGCTCCTGAAGCCACTCGAAAATGACTTGCTGGTAATAGGAAATCACTGCGGCGGCAAGCTCTTTTTTCGTCTTGAAATAGAAATAAAAAGAACCCTTTGTCATCTCTGACTCTTGAAGAATTTTATTGATTCCCGTCGCATTGTAGCCGTCGTGCCAAAAGAGGCGGGCCGCGCATTCGATTAAATGATGTTTAGACTGGTCGCCTTTTTTCATTTCATCACCGTCCTTCGCAATGTATTTGATACTAAAATAGACCGATTGGTTTATTTTGTCAATGCTGACATACAAAGAGGCTGCATAATCTTTTTTTTGGATTATGCAGCCCCTTGCGTTTAGCAGCTATATATTGTTTTTACGAATTCTCTTCATAGGAACGGAAGGGCGCGTTTTTCGGCGGATATGTTTCCGGCTTGATATACAGCCCCATTTCCCGCTGCTCGTGGGACAATTCGATATATAAGGCGATCATCATCAAAATGACGATAAAGGAAAAGGGGAAGGCCGCGATGATCATGACGTTTTGCAGTGCCGCCAGCCCGCCGATGGTCAGGAGCAGCCCGGCGATGAGGGACACCAAGAGGCCCCAGACGATTTTTACGCTGTCGTGCGGCATGAGGTTGCCTTTTTCCGACAGCATGGACAACACAAAGGTGGCGGAATCAGCCGACGTGATGAAAAAGATAAACAGCAGCAATACGGTTATAACCGAGAGGGCTGTACTGGCCGGGTAGGTCTGGAGTATGCCGAATAATACCTGCTCTGACGGCATCTGGGCGATCAGCGGATAAGCCGCATAGGTTTCGCTGGCAAGGATTCCGAATACGGAAAACCAGAGAAAGCTGAATAGCGTCGGGATAAGCAGCACGCAGGTCAGGAATTCGCGGATTGTCCGGCCTTTCGAAATGCGGGCGATGAACATGCCGACAAAGGGCGACCACGAAAGCCACCAGGCCCAGTAGAAAATAGTCCACTGTTCAATCCATTCTTGCCGAACGGCGTTGAAGGCGCCGGTGCGGAAGCTCATGCGGACAAAATTTTGCAGATACGAGCCTAACGTGTCTACTAAGGTGTTTAAAATCTGTACTGTCGGTCCTAAGAACAAGGCTGCGGCGACTAAAAAGACGGCCAGGGCGATATTGATGTTTGACAACATGCGTACGCCCTTGTCTACGCCGGAGACGGCAGAAAGGAGAAACAGTATCGTGGCGGCCGCGATGATACCAAGCTGCAGCTGCAGCGTGTTGGGAACCTGGACGAGATACTCTAGGCCGCTGCCGATTTGTGCTGCTCCAAAGCCTAATGTCGTGGCGACGCCTAAGGCTGTAGTGATAATACAGACGTAATCTACTAATTTGCCGGGAAATCGTTCCATCGTCCGGCCAAATAGCGGCTTTAAGGTCATCGACAGGAGACTGGGTTCTTTTTTGCGGAATTTAAAATAGGCCAGCGCTAACGCGACGATGGCATAAATCGCCCAGGCGTGAATGCCCCAGTGGAAGAAGGTGTAGCGCAGGGCATCGGCTAGCGCTTCCTGGCTTCCCGGCTCGGCCTGAGGCGTGGCAACGGCGAAATGAGACAAGGGCTCCGCCGCGCCGAAAAAGACGAGTCCAATGCCCATGCCGGCAGAAAAGAGCATGGCCAGCCAGGACAGCCGCGAATATTCCGGTTTAGAGCCGGGGTTTCCTAAGCGGATGCGGCCCATAGGCGTAAGTATAAAAAATAGACAGAGCACTACGATGGCCGATACTAACAGCAAATAGTACCAGCCGAAATGACTGATGATCGAGTAGCTCAGGTGATTGGTCAGAGTTTGCAGCGGCCCGGGCAGGGCGGCAGATGCCAGCGCCATCAGAACGACTGTACCGGCAGCCGATAAAAATACGCCTGTCGGGGTATAGCGGCGGCGTATGCTGGAATATGCTTGTTTTAGTTGTTTCATATAAAACCTCCTTTTGTGGATAAAAAAAGTATTATATATAAAGTATACTACAAAAGTAATAATAAAACAAAGGCAAGACGTTCATTTATGTATTACGTATATGCAAATGCAGGGTAATCCGCATTGAAAACGAGCATATGTCTACCCTAATTTTGATATTTTTTGTATAATAGTTAGTAATAAAACCGTGCTGGTTTCATATGAAATGCGTATAGACGAAGGGATGATGGACATGGGCGAATGGCGGGATGTGTTTGATATTAAACGGGACAGCGCGCCGGTGGAAGAGATTGCGGCGCGGATCGACGCCGATTCTACAGTGAAGGGTGCGAATCTGGTTATTTTAATCATGGCGATTTTTATCGCCTCTGTAGGCCTCAACATGAACAGCGTGGCCGTGATTATCGGGGCCATGCTCATTTCGCCGCTCATGGGCGGCATCGTGGCGACGGGATACGGCATGGCGACGTACGACATGCATTTTATTAAAAAGTCGTTGGTAAAATTGAGCTTTCAGGTTGTCTTCGCCTTGCTCACCGCGGCCGTGTACTTTTCGCTGACGCCCATTACGACGCCGTCGCCGGAAATGCTGGCTCGCACGGCGCCGACGGCCTGGGACGTCATCATTGCCCTGTGCGGCGGGATTGCCGGGGCTATCGGCAATACGCGGCAGGAGAAGAGCAACGTCATTCCCGGCGTGGCGATTGCGACGGCGCTCATGCCGCCGTTGTGTACGGCGGGCTACGGTATTGCCGCCCATTCCTTTCATTTCTTCGGCGGCGCGTTGTACCTCTTTTTTATCAACTGCTTTTTTATTACCTTTTCCAGCTTCCTCATTTTTAAAATCCTGCGGGTGCCCGTGTGCGGCGGCGTGTCGGAGGCGCATTTTCGCTATCAGCGATGGTTTCTCATCGTCTGCGGTTTGGTCGTGACGGTTCCCAGCCTGTACATGGCCTATGTCACGGCGAATGAAAATATCCGTGATTCGCAGGTCAAATCGTTTATTTCACAGGACATGGATCTCGAGGCGTCGAGCGTCGTCGCTTATGAGCTGGATCACGGCGTGCTGACCGTCGACGTCATCGGCGCTCCTTTAGATGATCAGGAGATAGAGCGGCTGCAAGCGTCTCTGCATCAGTATGGACAGCTGCGGCAGACGACTCTGAAGGTTGTGCAGGGGCCGGCGTCGCAGCTCAATCAGGAACAGGTGCAGGAAATCATCAACGCCCGCCTGGCCAACGAGCTGAAAAACGACAGCGGCAAATCCTATAAGGAGTTGGCGAATCAGTATTACGGCTCGTACAAGCGCGACGCGGCGGATCAAAATCTCCTGCGCAGCCTGAACCGGCAGGCCCCGGTTTTATTCCCTGCAGTACGGCAGATCAGCGGCGGCACGCTGAGCACCTTAAACGGAGAAGAAGAAACGGAAGGCCGTCAATGGCTGGCCTATATCGTCGTCAGCCGACAGCTCACGGCCGACGAAGCCGGGCGGCTGCAGCAGTGGATACAGACGCAGGCCGACATGCCGGTCGTCGTCACGATTCAATTACAGGATACGCCGAGCCAATTTTACGGCAACGGCATAGACTGGAATCCATAATAGGTATGACGAAAAAGCCCCGCCGTATCGAGATGGTACGGCAGGGCTTTTCTGTATATGGGAGCGGAGTCGGACAGGCTGTTAGTCCTGGTCCGGCTGAGACGCCTGCAGGCAGTGTTCGAGCCATTCGAGGTAATGGCGGCATTCCGGTGCAATGGAAATGCCTTTTAAATGAATCCAGCCGACAGTCAGGGTATTGGCCGTGTGAAGCGGAATGGAGCAAATCCCGTCGCAGCAGATTCCCTGGGGCAGACGGCAGGACCCTAAGGCGTAGGCGTCAGTGTTTTTTATGATCGTAAACATCGTGTTTCTGTCGGTTACCTGAATTTCCTTTTCAGACCGTATATCGGGGAGCAGCTCTTCCGACAGGTAATTGTTCGTATTTTCCCTCTTCATCTTTACGTGGGGATACGAGACGAGGTCCTTCAGGGATACCGATGCGGACTGTGCCAGAGGATGGGTGGAACGGACGTACAGGCAGGGGGAGACCGTTTTCAGGCTGGTGAAGTCTAAATTGCGCTTCGTAAACACGGCGTGATTATAGGCCGTCGTGCGCGGCGACATGAGCAGGACGCCTATCTGGCTTTGCTGCTCCGCGACCTGGCGGATGACTTCTCCCGTGCGGCCTTCGCAGATCGACAGAGAGTAGGCGTCGCCGCTTAGCGTCTGGAGATAGCTGGTAAAGGAGTCGGCGGCGAAGATATCGTAGTGGGCGGCAATGGTCAGATGGGGCTTATCCTGCCTGCCGGCGCTGCGGTCGAAGTAGGTCTGCAGGCGGCTGGTCTGCTCGATAATTGAGCGGGCGAAGCGCAGGAAATCGAGGCCCTGGGCGGTGAAGGATACGCCGCGGTGATTGCGGTTCAGGATAGTAATATGGAACTCTTCCTCCAATTCCTTGACGGCCATGCTCAGGCTGGGCTGGGAAATAGACAGGGATTGGGCAGCTGACGAGATGGAATTGTGTTTAGATAACTCGATTACATATTTGAGTTGCTGTAATGTCATACTATACCTCCTTGCTTTATATAGAGAAACTATGGAATTGGCAGTGACGAAGATATGGGCCGGCAAAAAACAGGTTTTTTTGGCTGTTAAAAGACAGAAAGGCGATGTTGCTGCCAACGCTCTAAAAAAATTTTTGCTGAAATTTGGGAGAAAAATCAGAAATATATAAATTTTTATTTATTTTTTAAATGTTTTCTTGATTTGAAAATAATTACCGATTAAATTCCATAAAACCGGCAATAGAATAATGAAATAGCATACTATAAATGCAAATCATGCATATAAAGACCGAGCTTAATGTTTTATGGAAAATATCTTTTATTTCCGATAAATTTGTCGACTTGATATAAGATAAAACTATGACCTAGAAATGCATTCTATATATTTTACAGCCTATGCAATCCATGTTATACTTTAGATAACAAATAAAACGTTTGAGTAGAAGGTTATACCACTATTATAGCTTTAAATTTTACGGCAGGCAATATACGGGCTGTAATGGCTTATAGGAATTTCGTATATAAAGCGCAGCCGGAAATTTAAATATACAAATATGCGGTACTTGCTTGAAGAAATGCTTGCAACACGCATAACAACGTACTGTAAGGAGTTACGATGGGGGAAGCAGCTAATCGTGTGGGGACGATGGCTAGTCTGTTTCAGTTAGCTCGAAAGAATGCGAGCGGCTATCATTTTACTGCGGTTTCTGTATTCATTTAGGAGGTTATGCACAATGAACTCATCGGCAGCGCTTGCGCGGCAGGCAGGGATGACGGACGTAGAATGGAAAGCGGCCGTTAAGTTTGACAGCACGGACTGGGGCTGGGTTATTATGAGTATCGGCATGGCAATCGGCGCCGGTATCGTATTCCTTCCCGTACAGGTCGGTCTTGTTGGTATCTGGGTGTATCTGTTTTCGGCGATTATCGCATATCCGGCTATTTATCTCTTGCAGCGCTTATTTATCAACACGTTGGCCGATTCGCCGCGGTGCGAAGATTATCCCAGCGTCATCAGCGGATATTTGGGGAAAAACTGGGGTTTCCTTCTCGGTATTCTCTATTTCCTCAGCATTTTGATCTGCGTGTTCATGTATTCGACGGCCCTGACGAATGACAGCGCGTCGTTCCTGTATTCCTTCGGCGTGACCGATACGCTGCTGTCGGACAGCCCCTTCTACGGCTTGGCTATCATCTGCGTCATGGTTGCACTGGCGTCGCGGGGCGAACAGCTGCTGTTCCGCATGTCTACGCTCATGGTTTTGACCAAGCTCCTCGTCGTCATTTGCCTCGGCGGCATCATGGTTCAGCATTGGAATATCGCCAACATCGGCGTATTCCCCGACTTAGGATTCCTGATTAAGAATACCATCGCCATGCTGCCGGTTACGCTGACGTCGATTTTGTTCCTGCCCAGCATCAGCCCGATGGTTATTTCCTACCGCTCTCATCACAAGTCTATCTACGTAGCGCGGTATAAAGCGATGCGGGCTATGAAGATTGCCTTCAGCGTCCTGTTCATTACGATTTTCTCTTACGCCATGTCCTTCAACCTGGCCATGGGCCATGAACAGGCTGTAGAAGCCTACTCTCAGAATATTTCCGCTCTGGCTATCGTAGCTAGAGGGTTTGACGGCAGCGCCGTTAAGATTTTCAGCCTGATTTTGAACATCTTCTCCGTCATGACGGCCTTCTTCAGCGTATTCCTTGGCTTCCGCGAAGCCTGCGGCGGCATTGCCCTGAACATCCTGCGCCGCGTGATGCCGGAAGAACGGATTAACAAGTCGATGGTAAAAACGGGTATCCTCGTCTTTGCCGTAGCCGTTGCCTGGGGCGCTATCGTCCTCAACGCGCCGGTTCTCAAGCTGTTAACCCTTCTCGGACCTATCTTCGGCTTGATCGGCTGTCTGATCCCGGCTTACCTGGTGTACAAGGTCAATTCCCTGCACAAATATAAGGGCATTACGCTGGCCCTTATCATCTTCGCCGGCGTGCTCTTAGTCGTATCGCCTTTCCTGGCCTTCTTCTAATCGGATTACCTAAGCCATACATAGCTTTCAGCGCATCTCTCTTTGCATTCCCTCCAACGAAGAGAGATGCGTTTTTTTGCACTATAATGTATTATCTTAATTACGTAAAACGATTGTTTTAAAATTTAAAGAGATAAATCCTTGACATATTAGTTTTTTTGATATATCATACAAAACAACAAACGAACATAGCCCATGAAAACCAGTGAGGCGGAAGTAAAAACGATGTCGTGCACGTACAGAGAGCCGGGGTGCTGAGAAGCCGGCCGAACGCAGCTCGTTAAATGGACCGCTGAGGGCGCAGTCAAAGGCTTTAGCCGAGTATTCTGCGACGTGGAGGCATACGTCAGTTGCCGGGAATGTGATGGCATTCCGTCGAGAGTAGGAGTCATATCCTAAAGCAAGGTGGCACCGCGGAGAAACTATATCCGTCCTTGACAAGTTGTAGACTTTGTCATGGGCGGATTTTTTTATAGGAGGAACCAGCGATGCTGTCATTAGAAGAAGTAAAGGCCTACGGCCCCCAGTATAAAACCGTGCCGGTCAGCCGGTGCATGTACGCCGATATCCGGACGCCTGTCGAGGTAATGCGGATTTTAAAAAACGTGAGCTCCCAGTGCTACTTGCTGGAGAGCATGGAGGACTCCAAGCGGTGGGGCCGGTACACGTTTTTAGGATATGATCCCCAGATGGAGCTGGCCTGCAAGGACGGGACTGTTCACATCCGGGCCGGCACGGACATAGAGGTTCAAACGGAGAACCCGGCGTCCTTCCTGCGGCAGGTCTTAGCAGACAACGCGGCGCCCCGCATCGACGGCCTTCCGCCCTTTACCGGCGGCCTTGTCGGATACGTCGCCTACGATTATATCCAGTATGCCGAGCCGTCGCTGCATCTGGAGGCTGACGACGATGAAGATATACTGGATTTCGACTTATTTCTGTTCGATAAGGTCATCGTCTTCGACCATTTGAAGCAGACTATCTTCTTGATTGCCAACATACGGCTTGACGGAGCGGACGAGCATTACCAGAAGGCGCTGCTGGAGCTGGAACAGATGGAGCGGCTCATCCGCCGCGGCAAAGGGGCCGACATCGCGCCCCTGCGGTTGCAAAGCCCTTTCCAGCCCATGTTTTCCCGCGAGGAATACTGCCGCATGGTAGAGGCGGGAAAGCACTATATACGCGAGGGCGATATTTTCCAGGTCGTCTTATCCAATCGGATGGAGGCGGAAGCTGACGGCAGCCTCTTCGACGTATACCGCGTCCTGCGGACGACGAATCCGTCGCCGTACATGTTTTATTTGTCGGGAAAGGATCTGGAAATTGCCGGCTCTTCTCCGGAAACGCTGGTAAAGCTTCATAACGGATCGCTCTTTACTTTCCCCCTGGCGGGGACGCGCCCCAGAGGTGCGTCGGACGAAGAAGACGCGGCGCTGGAGCAGGAGCTCCTGCACAACGAAAAAGAATTGGCGGAGCATAACATGCTCGTCGATTTGGGGCGAAACGACTTGGGGCGCGTCAGCGAATTCGGCTCCGTCCACGTCGAGTCGTACTTAGACGTCCTGCGGTTTTCCCACGTCATGCACCTGGGGTCTACGGTAAAGGGGACGATTTGCAAAGATAAGACGGCCGTCGACGCCGTAGGAGCGGTCCTGCCGGCGGGGACGCTGTCGGGAGCTCCGAAGATCCGGGCTTGTCAGATTATCGACGAGCTGGAGGGAAAAAAGCGGGGCGTATACGGCGGCGCTATCGGGTATATTGATTTCACGGGAAACATGGATATGTGCATCGGCATCCGCCTGGCTTATAAGAAGGGGCGGCGCGTGTTCGTCCGTTCCGGGGCGGGCATCGTCGCCGACAGCGAGCCCGAACGGGAATATCAGGAATGCCTCAATAAAATTCAGGCCGTGGTCATGGCGATCCGGCAGGCCGACGGAGGGATAGACGATGATTGTGCTTATTGATAATTACGACAGCTTTTCCTACAATCTCTACCAGCTGCTGGGGCAGTTCGACCGCCGGATTACCGTCGTGCGGAACGACGAGACGACGGTCCAGGCCATCGAAGCCATGCATCCCGATCACCTGGTCATCTCACCGGGGCCGGGGCAGCCGGCCGAGGCGGGCATCTGTGAAGAAGCCATCCGGCATTTTGCCGGCAAGGTTCCCATCTTAGGCGTGTGCCTAGGCCATCAAGCCATTTGCGAAGCCTTCGGCGGGGAGATTACGTACGCCGAACGGCTCATGCACGGCAAGCAGTCTGTGGCGCATATCTGCAGCCCGTCGCCATTGTTCCGGGATGTGCCGCCGGCTATCGACGTCGGCCGCTACCATTCTCTGGCGGCGAAGAGGGGAACGCTGCCGGACGAATTGGAAATATTGGCTGAGACGGAAGAAAGGGAAATCATGGCCGTCGGCCATCGAAAGTATCCTATATACGGGCTGCAGTTTCATCCGGAGTCCATCTTGACGCCGGAAGGCCCGATAATGATTCGGAATTTTTTACAGCTATCGGCGTAGAAGATCTATGCGGAGGGGGATGTCATCATGATACGAGAAGCAACGGTAAAACTGATACAGAAGATAGATTTGACCATGGAAGAAACGATGGCCGTCATCAACGAGATTATGAGCGGCGAAACGACGCCGGTTCAGACGGCGGCCTTCTTGACGGCGCTGCAGGCCAAGGGGACGACGATCGATGAGATCACGGCCTGCGCCAAGGCGATGCGGGCCCATGCCCTGCCCGTAGACGGCTGCGACGGCGTATTGGAAATCGTCGGAACCGGCGGCGATAAGTCGGGATCGTTCAATATTTCCACGACATCGGGCTTTGTCTGCGCCGCCGGCGGCTGCAAGGTAGCGAAGCACGGCAACCGGGCGGCTACGTCCAAGAGCGGCGCCGCCGACGTGCTGGAAGCACTGGGAGCGAATATCAGCATGGAACCGAAACGGTGCGCCGAGCTGCTCCGCAGCGTAGGGTTCTGCTTCCTCTTTGCCCAGCATTATCACAAGGCCATGAAGTACGTCGGGCCGGTCCGCAAAGAACTGAGCGTTCCGACGGTGTTCAATATCCTGGGGCCCCTTACGAATCCGGCCCATGCAGATCACCAAATCCTCGGCGTGTACGACGAAAGCCTGATAGAGCCCCTGGCCCACGCCCTGCACGGCCTGGGCGTCAAAAAGGGAATGGCCGTGTACGGACTGGACCGGATGGACGAAATATCGGCGTCGGCGCCGACGAAAATCTGCGAATTCGACGGCGATACCTTTAAGACCTACGTCATCGAGCCGGAACAGTTCGGACTGCAGCGCGGCGCGAAGTCGGATATCGTCGGCGGCACGCCGGCGGAAAACGCCGCGATTACCCGCAGCGTCCTGAGCGGGGAAAAAGGCACGCGGCGGACGGCCGTCGTCCTCAATGCCGGGGCCGGCTTGTACGTTGCCGGAAAGGCGTCGACCTTTGAAGGCGGCGTTCGGCTGGCCGAAGAGCTTATCGACAGCGGCAAAGCGATTCAGACCTTGGATGCCTTTATTGCCCAGAGCCACATCGCTTAGGAGGATATCATGATACTAGATACGATTGCCGCCGCCGTCGCCAGACGGCTGACGGAAGATATACGGCAAATTTCGCGGGACGAGATGCGGCAGATGGCCCTGGCCACGCCGGCGGCAGAGGGCTTTCCCTTCGAACAGGCCCTCAGAAGGCCGGGTATATCGGCTATCTGCGAAGTCAAGAGGGCGTCTCCGTCGAAAGGCGTCATTGCAGAGCAGTTTCCCTACGTGGACATTGCCAGGGAATACGAACAAGCCGGCGCAGCGGCCATATCCGTCCTGACGGAGCGGGATTATTTTCAGGGCAGCTGCCGGTACTTGCAGGAGATTTCCTCAGCCGTAAAGACACCGCTGCTGCGCAAGGATTTCATCATCGACGAATACCAGGTGGATGAAGCGCGGCGCAGCGGCGCTTCGGCCATACTTCTCATCTGCGCCCTGCTGGATGACGAACAGCTGGACAGGCTGTTTCGGCGGGCCGACTCGCTGGGATTATCGGCCTTGGTGGAAGCGCACGATGAAGATGAAGTGCGGCGGGCCGTTGCTGTCGGCGCGCGCATCATCGGCGTCAACAACCGCAACCTGAAGGACTTTTCCGTATCCCTGGACACGAGCTGCCGCCTGCGGCCTCTCGTCCCAAAGGACGTCCTCTTCGTAGCGGAGAGCGGCATACGCTGCCGCGCCGACATAGACCGTCTGCGCGAGGCCGGAGCCGACGCCGTTCTCATCGGTGAAACGCTCATGCGCAGCGCCGACAAGAAAGCGGCCCTGGCAGAGCTGACGGGAGAACGTCATGGTTAAGATCAAGCTGTGCGGCCTGACGCGGCGCTGCGATATCGATTGGGCCAATGAACTGCTGCCGGACTACGTCGGCTTTGTCTTCGCCGGCAGCCGACGCCGCGTGACAGACGAGCAGGCGGCGCAGCTGCGGAAGCTGCTGCGGGAGGACATCCCGGCCGTAGGCGTATTCGTCGACGAGCCTATAGACCACGTTGCGGCGCTGGTACGGCAGGGAGTCATCCAGCTGGTGCAGCTCCACGGCGCAGAGGACGAGGCCTATATCCGTGAGCTGCGCCAGGCCGTATCGGTACCGGTCATTCAGGCCTTTTCCGTCCGCTCGCCTGAGGATATACAGGCCGCAGGCCGGAGCTCGGCAGAATTCGTCCTGCTGGACCAGGGGGCCGGCGGCACGGGGCAGGCCTTTGACTGGTCACTGGCTGCGGCCCTGGACAGGCCCTATTTTCTGGCCGGCGGGCTGCACCCGGGCAACGCCGCCGTGGCGGCTGAGCTTCGCCCCTATGCCGTAGACGTGAGCAGCGGCATAGAAACAGAAGGCGTAAAAGACAGACAGAAGATGGTAGAATTCGTAAGGCGAATAAGACATACTTTTTAGGAGGTACATCATGAGCAATGGAAGATTCGGACTCTTTGGAGGACAGTACATACCGGAAACGCTGATGAACGAGATTCATCAGTTGGAAAAGGCCTACGCCTTTTATAAGCAGGACGAGGAGTTTCAGCGGGAATTAAAGGACCTGCTGGATAATTACGCCAACAGGCCGTCGCTGCTGTACTACGCCGGCAAGATGACGGAAGACTTGGGCGGCGCAAAAATTTATTTGAAACGGGAAGACCTGAATCATACGGGAGCCCATAAGATCAACAACGCCCTGGGCCAGTGCCTGCTGGCAAAGAAGATGGGCAAGACGCGGGTTATCGCCGAAACAGGGGCCGGCCAGCACGGCGTGGCGACGGCGACGGCCGCGGCCTTTATGGGCTTGGAATGCGAAGTCTTTATGGGCGAAGAAGATACGATACGGCAGGCCCTGAACGTATACCGCATGGAACTGCTGGGCGCGAAGGTCCACGCCGTCACCACGGGGACGAGAGTCCTCAAGGATGCGGTCAACGAAGCGATGCGCGAATGGGTCAGCCGCGTAGACGACACGCATTACGTCATCGGCTCGACCATGGGGCCCCATCCCTTCCCGATGATGGTCCGCGATTTCCAGTCCGTCATCAGCCGGGAAGCGCGGGCGCAGATTTTGGAACGGGAAGGCAAGCTTCCGGCGGCCGTGCTGGCCTGCGTCGGCGGCGGCAGCAATGCCATGGGCATGTTCTACCACTTCATCGGCGACGAATCGGTACGGCTCATCGGCTGCGAAGCTGCCGGCAAGGGCATCGACACGAAATTCCACGCCGCAACGATTTCCAAAGGCAGCGTCGGTATCTTCCACGGCATGAAATCGATTTTCTGCCAGAATGACCAAGGGCAGATCGACGAAGTATATTCCATTTCTGCCGGCCTCGACTATCCGGGTATCGGGCCAGAACACGCCCATCTGTACGAAATCGGCCGGGCCCAGTACGTTCCCGTAAAGGACGACGAAGCCGTCGAAGCCTTTGAATATTTGGCCCGTACGGAGGGCATCATCTGTGCCATTGAAAGTGCCCACGCCGTATACCACGCGATGCAGCTGGCGCCGACGATGAACAAGGACGACGTGATGATCGTCTGCTTATCGGGCCGCGGCGATAAGGACGTAGCGGCAATTGCCAGATATAAAGGGAGGGACATCCATGAGTAAGATTCAAAACGCATTTAAAGACGGAAAAGCTTTTATTGGATTTTTGACGGCAGGCGACCCGGCGATAGAAAAGAGCTGCGAATATATCCTGACGATGGAACGGGCCGGCGCGGATTTGGTGGAAATCGGCATTCCTTTTTCCGACCCTATCGCCGAAGGCGTCGTCATCCAGGAAGCCAACATCCGGGCTCTGTCGGTCAACACGCGGCTGGAAGACGTGTTCCGCCTCGTCGAAATGGTACGGCAGCAGTCCCAGGTTCCGCTCGTATTTTTGACCTATGCCAATCCGATTTTCAATTACGGAAAGGATGCATTCTTTGCAAAATGCGCTGAAACGGGCGTCGACGGCGTCATCGTTCCCGACGTGCCATTTGAGGAACGGGGCGAATTTGCCGGCGAGGCGGCGCGGTACGGCGTCGACATCATCGCCATGATCGCGCCGACGTCGAAGGAGCGGATCAAGGAAATCGCCGCTGTCGGCCAGGGCTTTTTGTACATCGTGTCGTCCCTGGGCGTTACGGGGACGCGCAGCGAGATTACTACGGACTTGAAGGAAATCGTCGACGTGGCGAAAAGCGTGACCGACGTGCCCTGTGCAGTCGGCTTCGGCATCAATACGACAGAGCAGGCCGAACAGATCGCCGCCGTCGCCGACGGCGTCATCGTCGGCAGTGCCATCGTCAAGATCATCGGCAAGTACGGAGCCGAAGCGGGCCCCCATATTTACGAATACGTCAAGGCCATGAAGGCCGCGGCGAGCCGAAGCATATAAAGGACAATCCCCTCAGCCTGTTGGCCGAGGGGATTGCTTTACCCATGATAAAGACCCGGTATACACGCGACATATGCGTACCGGGCCTTATGGTATAGGATTCATATTCATATGGTTTTTGGTTCTGGTATCTTTAACCTCGCTAAATACATACATTCGTCTCAAACTGTGGACTATCCTGATTTGCAAATCTGCAAGTATTCGAAAAGCTCGAAGAACTAAAATCCGACAAGTTAGTACTAACGAACATTGGCGAATCATCAAGCGAAATAAGTGGACAATATTTAGTTTTTAATAATCAACGCGATGAAAACGAGGTTTTCGCCGCCCTTGTTTTCGATGCTGTGACCCATTCCGTCCGACGTATAAGTGACATCTCCTGCTTTGACGGTTCGGACTGTGCCGTTGTCGTCGTACTCGCCTTCACCGGAAAGGATATAATAAGCCTCTGCGTTGCCATGATGAACATGATAGCCTAAGGAACATCCAGGTTCCAGAGTGACTCTCGCGAACATGTCATTCTTGCCCAGCAACTGTTCCGCCGACAATAGGTGCTCTTTTACAAGATGCCCTTTGCCTCCAGACGCATGTTCAATAATCTCTGTGTTCACTGGACTCACCCCTTTCTAATGCTTCCGCATTTCTTACCTATATTATAGCATGGTATTTTTAATTTGTCATGAGGAAAAGTTAAAATTATTATACTTTTTTATCAATACATAAGATATCTTAACGGCGGCTCATAGGGACTGTACAGGAAGGGCCGGCGGGTATGCTATAATGAAGCCATGAGACTTTGATACAGGAGGCGGAGCAGATGACGAAGAGGGAAGAAAAGAAACGGCTGAGACGGCTGCTGCTGGAACGGGTGCAAACCTTGCTGCCGGCATACTGCCGGAAGGCTGACGAGGCCATATACCGCCATGTAGTATCCTTGCCGGCCTATCAGACGGCCCGTACGGTATGCGCCTATGTCGGCATGGCCCATGAAATCGATACGAAGCCCCTGATTAAACGCATGCTGGCCGACGGAAAACGGGTCGGCGTCCCCTTGTGCGTCGGCAAAGGCGTCATGGAGATGCGGGAAATCGGCGGGCTGGACGAGCTGCAGGCCGGAACCTGGGGCATACTGGAGCCGTCTCCGAATGCGCCGCTGCTGCAGCCCGATGAGATCGACCTGGGCTTGATTCCCTGCGTCAGCGGCAACGAAGCAGGGCAGCGCCTAGGCTATGGCGGCGGATTTTACGACGCTTACTTGGCGAAGGCGCCCTTCCTGCGGGTACTGCTGTGCCGCAACGCTATGATGACTGCGCCGATTCCCATGGAGCCCCACGACGCCGCGATGGACATCGTCGTTTCCGAAGACGGGGCCGTGCATTGCCGCAGCCGTAAAAAGTTTGAAGAAGTTTTCCGTTAAAACGTTTTAGTATTTGACCAAATCCGTTGAATTTAAAAACATCTATTGTATTTGCCGTAAAAATATTTTATCATAAAACCATTACATTATTATTTACAGCACTTATGCAGAAAGAGGGATACATATGGAGTTAAAGAAACGAGTTGTCGGCGTCGTCGGCTTAGGCCACGTAGGCGCTCATGTCGCCTTTGTTTTGGGCGTGATGGGCATTGCCGATGAAGTAAAAATCTGCGACTGCAACGCCCAGAAGGCTGAAAGCGAACGGCAGGATTTAATGGACGCCGTCATGTTCATGCCGCACCGCGTCACGTATACGATAGCGGATTACGCTGATTTGAAGGACTGCGACGTTATCGTCAACGCTGTCGGCGACATCAACTTGTGCGCTACGGGCAACCGCGACGACGAAATGGAATTTACCGTGGCCCAGGTAGCCGACTACGTCCCCAAGGTCATGGCCGGCGGCTTTGACGGCATTTTCGTCAACATTACGAATCCCTGCGACGTCATTACCGACTTGATCGCCAAGAAGAGCGGCTTGCCGAAGGGCCGCGTGCTGGGCACCGGCACGGGATTGGATTCATCCCGCCTTATCAGCGCCATCGTGCAGCAGACGGGCCTGGAACACCACTCCTTCACGGCTTATATGATGGGCGAACACGGCAACGCTCAGATGGTTCCCTGGTCTATCGTCAACTTCCGCGGCAAACCGCTGGCCGACTATGGCGACGATCCCCGCTTTGCCTTTGACCGGGAAGACATGAAAAAACGGGCTATCGGCGGCGGCTGGGTAACCTACAAGGGCAAGCACTGCACGGAATACGGCATCTGCTCGACGGCTGCGTCCATCGTCAAGGCGATTCTCCACGATGAAAAGAAAATCATGGCTGCCAGCGTCCCCTTGGACGGCGAATACGGCGAAACGGGTATTTTCTGCGGCGTGCCTGCCGTCATCGGCATCCATGGCGTCGAACAGGTTATGGAATACAATTTGCCGGACGACGAACTGCAGGAATTCAAGAGCTGCTGCCAGACGATTCGCAACAACATCGCTAAAGCCGCGGCTTTGCTGAAATAAGAACCTCCTGCGCACAGATGATGCGCAGCATATAAAAAACGGGATGACACCGGCAGGTACCGGAATCATCCCGTTTTATATTGCCATTTCGCGTGAGGCGCAGCGTTTGCGAGCCTTACGCGTCGATTACCTTGCCCGGATTGAGGATAAGGTTGGGGTCCATGGCCCGCTTGATGGTCTTCATGACTTTCAGCTCGCCCTGGGGCGTAAATTGTTCCATATATTTCAGCTTTTTCGCGCCGATGCCGTGCTCGCCGGCCAATCTGCCGCCGACGCTGTAGGCGTAGGCGTACACCTGCTGATGGAATTCTTCAACGTTTTTATTCCATTCTTCGTCGCTCATGTCCATCTTGCAGAGGACGATGTGCAGGTTGCCGTCGCCGATGTGGGCGTTGATCTTAACCTGGAAGGGATAATTTTCGCCGATTTCCATGATCTTTTCGATAGTCGAAGCGATTTTATGGACGGGAACGACGACGTCGTCAGTAAGGAAGACCTTGCTGATCATTTCGCACGACGTCTGGACGTTGCGGCGCATGTTCCAGATGCGGTCGTCGGCTTCCAGTACTTCTACGGCTCCCGATTCTTCGCAAATCGTGCAGACCGTGTCCATCTTGGCGTCTAATTCGTCTTCCCGGAACGTTTCGACGGTGATGATGACGTAGATGCCGTCTTCGTAATGGGGCATGTCGGAATACTGGCAGTAGTCGGCCGTATCGCGGACGTAGGAGTTGTCCATGTATTCGACGCTCGTCGGGTCGACGCCGGCTTTCAGCAGCTTCGGCACCATGTACAGGGCCTTTTTTGGGTCTGTGTAGATGGCCAGGACGTCGATGCGGTACGGCGGCAAGGGAATGAGCTTGACCGTGACCTTGGTGATGATGCCCAACGTGCCTTCGCTGCCGATGATAAGCTGTTCCAGGTCGTAGCCGGTGGAGCATTTTTTCAGGATGCGGCCGCATTCGACGATGTCCCCTGTCGGCGTGACGATTTCCAGAGAGTAGACCTGGTCGCGCGTGACGCCGTAGCGGACAGCGCGGAGGCCGCCGGCGTTGGTGGCCAGGTTGCCGCCGATGAGGCAGCTTTCGGCGCTCGACGGGTCGCCGGCGTAAAGCAGGCCGACTTTTTTAGCTTCATTCTGCATGTCGATCGTGCGGACGCCGGCTTCGACGGTCATGTACATGCCTTCTTCGTTCAGCTCGATGATTTTATTAAGTCGTTCCATAGACAGGACGAGGCCGCCGCAGACCGGGATGGCTCCGGCAGCCAGGCTGGTGCCGCCGCCGCGGACGGTAATCGGGAAGTCGTATTCGTTGGCCAGCTTTACGATCTGCGCGATTTCTTCGGCATTCGCCGGAAGGACCGCCGCTTCGGGGACGCGGAACATGGCCGGATTCGTTTCGTAATCCGTCTGATACTGCAGGAGAATGTCCCGGTCGGTCTTGACGTATGACGGGCCCGTAATGGCCTTGAGTTTATCAATGATTTCAGATGTTATCGGTTGATATGTTTTCAAAAAAATTCCCCCTTTATGTCGCTGTTATTATTCTACCACGACGAGGGGGATTAGAAAACTAGAATTTCAAGTCGATGATGGCCGATACGCCGACCCCCTGAACGCGGCTGAGGTGGGTAATATCGACGGATTCGAGAGGGATGAGAGCCTTGGCCCGGGCAATATCGTTGAAGCTGCCTTCAAGCTGGCCGACGGCCTTGACCTTATCGACCTGTGCCGTCGGGCCGACGACCTGGACGGCTCCGATGTATTTGCCCGTGCCGATGCTGAGGACGGGGACGACCTTCGTCGCGTAGTCGGTGCCGACGCCGTTTTTCATGAGCAGCTTGTTGAGGAAATCGTTGATTTGGCCGCCGAATTTATCGACGAGGACCGTCACGCCGCCGACCTTCAAAATCGAGCCGAGGCTGAAGGCCTGGGTGACGGCCGTGCCGCCGGCGGCCAGCAGCGATACGGTGAGCATGGCGGCGATTACTTGTTTTTTCATAAGGCAAAACCTCCTTGCAGGTATGTTATATGATAGATTTAATATGTCTATTATACGCGAAGACGGCCTGTTCGGCTATTTCTTTTTTCCGCGGGCCAGGGAGGCGAAGACGGAACACAGGCAGAGGACGGCAAACAGCGTGTAGGACTGGCGCAGGGCGGCGCGCACGGCGTCGGCGTATATGGCCGTCGCCGCCGTGTACTGCGACAGAATCAGCGTGACGACGGCCATGCTGGATGCCTGTCCGAGATTTCTGGCCAGGGCCAGCATGCTGGACGCGATGCCGTGATAGGCTGGCTTGACGGCGCTCATGATGGCGCTGTTGTTCGGCGCGCCGAACAAGGCAGATCCCGTCCCGATGAGGACGAGAAAAGCTGCGACTGCGGCGACGGACGCGTCGGGACATACGGCGAAGCAGGCCAGTCCCAGCGTTGTCAGGGCCAGGCCGGCCGTCGCGATCGGCATGGGGCCGTAGGCGTCGGACAAGGCGCCGGCTTTCGGCGACAGCAGGGCCATGATGATGGGCTGGACGAGGAGTATCAGGCCCGAGACGGCCGGCGATAAGCCCGTCAGCACCTGAAGGTAGAGAGACAGCAGAAAGGACATGGCGTACGTCGCACTGTATTGAATGAAGGCTGCCAGATTGGACATGGAAAAGGAGACGCTGCGGAAAATATACAGCGGCAGCAGGGGATGATAAGAACGGCTTTCGTGAAGGATAAAGGCCAGCAGCAGGAACAAGCCGGCCCATAAGGGGAGGTTCGTTTCGGCATAGGACGATATTCCCCAGAGAAAGAGCACGATGCCGGCAATGGATAAGGCCGAGCTCACGGCGTTGACGAAGGGAGCGCCGCTGGCGTACCATTCCTGACGCACCGGGCGGATGAACAGATAGGCTGCGGAAGCCATGGCGGCTGACAGGAGAAATATAGAGCGCCAGCCTGCGTATTCCGTCAGCAGGCCGCCTGCGACCGGTCCCAGGGACAGGCCCAGGTAGGTCAGGCCGACGCAGATTCCGAGAATGCGGCCCTGGCAATCCTCGTCTGTAGTTGCCAGCAGCAGGGGCATATAGGATACGTATACGGCTGACAAGGCGATGCCCTGCAAGGCCCGTATTGCGACGAGAACCGGCAGCGTCGCTGCCAGAGCAGCGGCAGCCGTCGTAAAGGCGAAGGCCAAGAGCGCCGCGGCATATGTTTTTCTGCGGCCATAGATATCGGATACCTTTCCCATCGGCAGCAGGCAGGCCGCTGTGGGGATCAGGAAGGCCGTGACGACCCAGCTCAGCTTATCCGGCGTCAGGCCGAATTCATGGGACATGACGGGAATAGCGATGTTAACGGCTGTCGATAAAAACGAGCCGGCAAAGCTGATGATGCAGACGGAGTAAAAGATATGTTTTTCCATAGTCATAGAGGCTCACCTCGCGAATGTGTTTCCCTTATCTGTATTATAGCAAAAAAGCCCCGACGGGAGCAGTCGTTTGTTTCGGAGCGCGATGGAGCGGACTTCATGTTTGTAAAATTTGCGGCCAGCCGTTACAATGATAGAAAAGGATGAAAGGAAACGACCAGAGACAATGGATAAAGAACATATATATTTTGAAAATTATGCCGATACGTGGGACCGGGACCGCAAGGAAAATCCGGAAAAGCTGCAGTTTCTGCTGAATCTGGCAAGGATACAGGCCGGGGCGTCGGTGCTGGACGCAGGCTGCGGCACCGGCGTGCTGCTGCCGTATATAAGCCGGGCTGTCGGCGAAGGGGGAACGGTGACGGGCCTCGATTATTCCCGGCAAATGCTGGATAAGGCGAGGAAAAAATTTTCCGATTTGCCGGGCCTCTCGCTGATAGAGGGCGACGTGCTGAAATACGACTTGCCGGAGCAGGCCTACGACGTTGTCGTCTGCCTGAATTTTTATCCCCATATCAGCAGCCGCAGCAAGGACTTTGTTAAAAAGATGCGGCGGGCCTTAAAGGACGGCGGCTCCCTGATCGTCATGCATGACATGGGACGGCAGCAGGTAAACCGCATTCACGACGACCGCGCAGACCGCCGGCTGCTGCCTCCTGCAGATATGCTGGCGGCCGATCTTGTCGGCGGGGGATTTACCCTTTCAGCTGCCGTCGATTGGGACGACCTGTATTTTGTCAGCGTGACGAAGGCTGATGAATTTTCTTACGATCCCTACGGCCGTGTCGGTGCCTCGTCACCGGCAGGCAGCCTGCACCGCAGCCATACGCAGAAGAAGGCCGTCGTCAACCGCCTGGCCCGGGTCGAAGGCCACTTGGAAGCGATCAAGCGGATGGTAGAAGACGAGCGCGACTGCAGCGACGTGCTGGTCCAGCTGGCCGCTGTCGACTCGGCCGTCGTCAGCGTCAGCAAGGTCATCTTAAAGGACCACATCGATCACTGCCTGGCCGACGCCGTGCGGGGAAACGATTTAGAATCTGTAGAAAAGCTCAAGAAGGCCATCAGTATTTTTGTGAAATAGGCCGCTTCGCTATGCGCCGCCTTTTCCCGTATGGTATAATGAATTTATATGTACGAGCGTATATCGTAAAGGATGTGATACCATGCAATTTCGCGTGTTAGTGGGAGATATAACGAAATGGCCGGCCGACGCCATCGTCAATTCGGCCAGCTCCAGCCTGCTGGGCCTGAGCGGCGCCGTCGACAGGGCCGTCCATAAGGCAGGCGGCATTTCGCTGACGGCGGCGTGCCGGTCTCTGAAAGGCTGCCGTACAGGCGACGCCAAGATAACCTTTGGCTACAAGCTGCCTGCGAAATATGTGATTCATGCCGTAGGGCCCATCTGGGTCGGCGGCAAGCGCGGCGAAGAAGAGGAGCTGCTGTCCTGCTATCGAAAGAGCCTGAGCCTGGCTGAAGACAAGGGAGTGCGTTATCTGGCTTTTACCTCGGTCAGCACGGAAGATAAGCGCTATCCCCGACAGCGCGCCGCCGCTGCCGTCGTGCCGCTGCTCATGGAGGAGGACGGAAGAATGGAGCGCATCGATTTGGTCTGCGCCGATGCGGAGATGCAGGCTGTGTATACGCGAGCGGCCGTCCTCTTTTGGCTGCGCCACCTCAACGATGCTCATAAGGATGAATTGGCCGACATGATAGAAGAAGCGATGATTTCCCTGGTCATGCTGCAGGTGGAAACGGATAAGCCCGACCCCATCGCCTTTGCCGAGCAGGTGCGGGCTATGAAGCGGGTGCTGCGCCCCTTCCTGGATATGAGCCAGCCCCGCGGCATCGTCGATATTGAAAAGGCCGCCGATACGGTGATGCAGTCGTACCAGGAGCAGCCGGAAATCAAGAGCAGTTCCGGCTTGGAATCGCTGCTGCAGTCGTATTATTGAGCGGCACGCGAAACACTATAGGATAAGAGAGGATATATCATGGCAGTTGAAGACAATCAGCAGAAAGACAGGACGCACCGCACCGAGCTGCAGCTCACGTGCCCGGCCTGCGGAGGCGTCGGCGCATTTTCCACATGGGACTGCATCGACGGCGGGGAAAACGCTGAGATGCGCCGGCGCGTGCTTCACGACGAAGGATTATTTTTTTATCAATGCCCCCATTGCCATAGCCAGATACATGTAGAAAGCCCCTGTTTGTACGTCGACAAGCATAAGAAGTTTATGGTATGGCATATACCGGACCCCAAGACGCCCGTTACGTCGGAAGAGGTGCGCTCCTTTTTAGGCGGCGATTCGTTCGCAGAGTACCGCTGCCGGGCGGCGCTGACCTGGGGTGAATGGCGGGAAAAAATCATCGAAATAGAGAGCGGATATGACGACAGGCTGTATGAAATCATCAAATACGGCGCGTACCAGCTCGTCAAGGAAGGAGATCGGGAAAAGCTGCCTCTGGAGGCCTATCACATCGATTTGACCGAAGGCGGCGGCAGCGAGGACGTGTCCCTCGTGTTCCTGGAACGGGACCGTAAGGGCATGGGATACGTATACGATATTACGCCGAAGGCGAAAGAAGTGACGGCGGATATCTTCCTGCCTCTGCTGGAGCGGATTCCCGCTATGAACGAAACGGGACGGTTCGACCGCTTCAGCTATTCCTGGGCTCAGCAATTCATGGCCCAGGTTTTAAAAGCCGCGTCGTCGGGACAGGAGGCGTATAGCCAGCTCCTCGGATTTTGGGTGCAGACCCTGGGCAAGGAGCTGTTCCATGCGGAGATACAGCCGGCTGAATAAGGATACTATTGGCATACGAAACGCGTGTTTTCGGCGGAAGCCCTGCCGGAGGCGCGTGTTTTTTATTTACAGCCTGGAAAATTGACAGATGATTTAATAAAAAATATAATAAGCATTATATTTAGAAACTGCCAGCAGGCAGCAGAATATGTATTTAGATAAGGAAGTGGATGCAGCATGTTTTGTAAATGGCGGCGCATCATGGCAGTCGGCCTGTGCGCCTTGATTTTAGCAGTCTGCTCCGGCGTAAGCGGGAGCGCGGCTCAGGCGGCGGTACCGTCGACAGGCGCGGAAGCGGCCTGCATGATCGACGCCGACACGGGAACGATTTTGTATCAGGTCAATCCGACAAAGTGGATGCACCCGGCGAGCACCACGAAAATCGTGACGCTCATCACGGCGTTGGACCAGAAAGAAGACGAGCTGGACCAGCCGCTGAAGATTTCCAGCTACGCGGCGAATACGGAGCCTTCTTCGCTGGGCATTGCGCCGGGGGATAAGCTGAACGTGCGGGAAGCGCTGCGCGGCATGATGGTCGTATCGGGGAACGACGCTGCCGTTGCCGTAGCGGAAACGCTGGGCGGGTCCGTAGCCGGGTACGCCGACATGATGAATGCGGAAGCTGCGAAAATGGGGGCAAAGCACACGCATTTCGTCAATCCTCACGGCCTGACGGCGGCGAAGCACTACACGACGGCCGTCGACATGGCGAAGATGGCCGCCTACGGCATGAAGAAATTCCCGGAATTTCGCCGCATCGTAGGCCTTACGTCGTACGACGTGCAGTATCTGGACGGCCGGACGCCAAAGCACGTCACGACGACAAACCGCTTTTTGACCAGTGGGTATAAGGGCGCCGACGGCATCAAGACGGGCTTTACCAATGCGGCCGGCGACTGCCTGGTCGCGTCGGCGACGCGGAACGGCCGCACGCTCCTCGTCGTCCTGTTCAACGACGACAACCGCTGGGAAGATGCGCCGGCTATTCTCGATTACGGGTTCCGGCGTCTTCAGACAGGCAAATAAGTCTTTATATTCATCTGGCGCAGAGGGGGAATTTCAATGGCGCACATGTTGATTATTGGGGGAACGGGCACGGCGAGTGCCTGGGAAAAAGGCTTTTTTGAAAAGAAAGGATTCGACGTTGTTGCCGCGGCCAGCGGAAAAGACGGGCTGGTAGCAGCAAAGCAAGGAGGGGCCGACGTAATCCTGATTCATTCGCCCTTGCCGGATGGGGACAGCATCGGCCTGTGCTGTCAGATCCGCGCGGCCCAGAGCGTTCCGGTGTTTCTCGTCGCAGAAAGGGGCTGCGACGAAGAACAGATCAAGGCCTTGGAAGCCGGGGCGGACGACTATATTACGGCTCCCGTTTCGCCGGCCGTTATGGCGGCGCGCATCGAAGCGTGCTTGTCCATGCGCCGCCGGCTGCTGGAAGAACGGCGGACCGTCGGCGAAGACGCGGATATCTGCGTCGGCGACTTAACGATTTTTATTCGCCGCCGCCAGGCCTTCCGCGGCCGGACGGAAATCCCGCTGACCGTTAAGGAATTCGACTTGCTGGCATTTTTAGCCGGCCATCCCGATCAGGTGTTTTCCAAGCAGGAGCTGTTTAAGCAGGTCTGGCATCTCGACGCCAGCGGAGATTTGGCGACTGTAACGGTCCACATCAACCGGCTGCGGGAAAAGCTGAATCAAGTATCGCCGGCGTTTACGGCCATTGAAACCGTATGGGGAAACGGCTACCGCTTTCAAACTGCATAAGCAATACGAAAAAGACCCTGTCTGAACCGGTTCAGACAGGGTCTTTCGTATCGTATAAAAGAATGGGAACCCGTTAGAATTCCGTATCCTCCAGCAAGCTGACCTTGCCGAAGCGGGTTACGAGATCCTTTCGTTCCATTTTCCACTGCGGCGACGCGATGCTGTACGTCGGGTCGTAGTTGGGCGACTGCATGTTGAGGATGCCGCAGACAAATTCATAGGCTAAATCATTGGTAAAGAACTTGTCCTTGTTTTGCTTGACGGCTTCGGCGACTTCAGGGTTGCGGGCCTGATAGCTTTCCGATAAGTAGCAGAACATGGGGATGCGCAGCACCTTGAAGGAGATGTCGTCGGGCTGGCGGCCTTTGTCGGGGTCGCTGCCGTGGTCGGAGAAGTAAATCATGGCGTCCAAGTTGAGATTTTCCTTGGCGTATTCGAAAATCTGCGACAATACCCAGTCTGTATACAAGACGGTGTTGTCGAAATCGGCCTGCTGATTTACCGTGCCGTCGTTAAATACCTGGAATTCCTTGGGATAGCGGTTGCGGTATTCAATGTGGCTGCCCATGAGGTGAAGGACGACGAAGTTCTTTTCATTCGGGTCGACGCGCTGCAGGAACTGCAGGAGCGCGCCGTCCATCGTCGACTGCTTCAATTCCTGGTCTACCCATTCGGATACGTCAGCGGTCTTGGCGACGAGCGTGATGGGCGTGTCGGCGACGCCGATAGAGCCCTGGTTGCTGAACCAGTACGTCTTATAGCCGGCCTTTTTCGCCATATCCAAAATGGAAATAGAAGAGTTGAATTCCTTGTTATTGTAGAAATTGGCTTCCGTCAAGGCCCGTTCCAAAACGGGGACGGTGTACCAGACGCAGCTGTAGGCGTTGGAAAACAGCGTAAAGTCCGGGTCTTCCTTCATAGCTGTCAGCCATGGCGTATTTTCTACGTGATTCGGGTTGAAGGCGTGCATGAGGGTCCGCGTTTCCGATTCGCCGATGACGACGACGACCGTATTGGGGTACTCGGCCGGATTCAGCTGGACCGCCTGCAGGGCGGCGAATTTGCCGTCATGGTTTTCCGCATACAAGGCGGAGCGTTCCATGTAATCGTGCGTATCGATAAAGGTGCGGATTGGGAAGGCCTGAGGGAAAATTTCCTCGCCCAGAGCGCCGACAGATGGGAAAATAATCATCAGCGACAGCAAGGGGAGGATCTTTCGGTACACCGGCGTGCGGGGCAAGGTCTTCTGCGTGTAGTTGGCGAAGAGAAGGCCGCCGATTAAAAGCGCTACGAACAATGCGATGAATACGATGCGGCCGACGCCGAGGGAATGGAAGTATTCCAGCGTTTCCGCCGGCCCCGTTTGGAAGATGAGCAGCGCCCCCGACGTGGTAATGCACGAGTGGTACAGGGCGAAGTACACCCACTGCAGGGCGATGATGAAGAAGGCCGCGAACTGCACGGCCGTCATGATGGCCGCGCTGATTTTGCGGTTTAAAAACTGCCGGGCCGCCATGTTCAGACAAAAGAGAATGGCGAAGAGATACAGGCCGACGTAAATATCGTACATATTATTTAAATACACTGTATTTTGCTGTATCAGCGTGATGTAGCTCAGATAAGGCCCCGTGACGATCCAGCTGACGGCGATGAGGGCCGTCGGCACGACGGAGGCGATGCATAGATGACGCCAATACAGGGCCAGGGACAGGACGACGGCTCCTACGGCTGGAATCAGCCCGACCGTCATATGATGTATATTATCAGGCCCCAGTCCGAGGGACACGAGAAACTGCCATTGATAGCACAAGGCGTAGATGACGAAAAACGTACATAGCAAGTAAACGAGCCTGCGTCTTGAAACGGCAGAAGAAAAATCCGCTTTCAACGAAGACAAGGACAGCCGCTGCGGTTTGTTGGCGGGTTTTACCATGGAATGTCACCTTTCTGTAAATAATGTAAATACTATGTAAATGCATGTATCGACCTTATTATACATCAAAATACAGGGTTTACATAGTAGCGACAGCCAGGGAAATCGAGATTTTTTTCAGATTTAAGGCGACGTGAAGCCGCGACGGGTCTCACTGAGAAAAGAGATCACGCTTTTATCTCCTTAGCAAGGCCTTCCCAACAGCGTAAGACGCCGAATGTCCTGAGGCGGCAGGGGGATTTGAAAAAAAGAGGCGTGTTCTGCAAAAATTATAAAAAAAGTACTTGCCAAAAGAGCTGGAACATGATAGAATACTTTTTGTCGGAACGCGAGACGTTCTGAAAAGTATGAAACGGCCCCGTGGTGTAGCGGTTTAACATGTCGCCCTGTCACGGCGAAGATCGTCGGTTCAAATCCGATCGGGGTCGCCATATTTTTTGCTCAGGTAGCTCAGTCGGTAGAGCAGGGGACTGAAAATCCCCGTGTCGGCGGTTCAATTCCGTCCCTGAGCACCAACAATTACACATGCGGTTGTGGCGGAATGGCAGACGCGCTACTTTGAGGGGGTAGTGAGCGAAAGCTCGTATGGGTTCAAGTCCCATCAACCGCACCAGGAAAAAGAGTTGTCGAGAAATTGACAGCTCTTTTTTTCGTAATATTCATTATATCATAATACTCATGCGAAAGGGCAGGTGACAGCAGAATGATTATTGCAGCTTGCGTAGACGACGCTATGGGGATGGCCTTCAATCATCGCCGGCAAAGCCGGGATGTGCTCCTGATACGGCGTCTGCTGCAGCGCGCGGCGGGCCGGACCGTGTGGATACATCCGGACAGCGCCGTGCTGTTTGAAGCGCAGGAGGCGGGCAGCGTATGCGCTGCCGAGGATTTTCTGCAGCAGGCCGGCAGCGGCGATATTTGCTTCGTAGAAACGGCTGCCTTTGCGTCCTGGGCGGACGAGATTGAAGAAATATGGCTGTATCGCTGGAATCGGGCCTATCCGGGAGACGTATTTTTTCCTATTTCCCTGACGCAGGGATGGAAGCTTGCGGAAAAAACGGATTTTTCGGGAAATTCCCATGCATGCATTACGGAGGAGATTTATAAAAAATGAAAAAATGTATATCTTTGTTATTGACGTTGGTTGCGGCGTTGTGTCTGATTTTGTCGGGATGCAGTAGTACGGAGACTTCGCGTCCGGTACAGGCCAGCTCTGTATCGGCTGCCGCGTCGTTGGCCGACATACCAGCCTTTTCCGGCCAGCCCTACGTCGTTCTTCATGACAATAAGCCGGATTTTTCGGAAAGCGACTTTTCGGAGTCGTCCTTTGAGCGGTATAGCCCTTTAGATTCGCTGGGACGTTGCGGCGCCGCCTTCGCCAATATCGGCAGGGATATTATGCCGACGGAAAAGAGGGACGCTATCGGTCAGGTGAAGCCTTCAGGCTGGCAGGTGGCGAAATACGACAGTGTCGACGGCAAATATTTGTATAACCGCTGCCATCTCATCGGCTATCAGCTGTCGGCGGAAAATGCAAATAAGCAAAACCTCATTACGGGCACACGGTATATGAACGTACAGGGAATGCTTCCCTTTGAAAACATGGTAGCCGACTATGTGAAGGAAACGGGAAACCACGTGCTGTACCGGGTTACGCCGGTCTTTCAGGGAAAGGAGCTCGTCGCCCGGGGCGTGCAGATCGAAGCGGAATCGGTAGAGGACAAGGGCGCCGGCATTTGCTTTAACGTCTATTGCTATAATGTCCAGCCAGGCATCGTCATCGACTATGGAACGGGCGAAAGCCATGCAGAAGGCGGCGGAACCGTGCCGGCTCATGACGGAACAGCTCCTGTCGGCGCAGACCAAACCGATACGTACATATTAAATACGAACTCTAAAAAATTTCACAAGCCTTCTTGTTCCGGCGCTAAGACCATAAAGAGCCAGAATAAGGAAACCTATACCGGCTCGCGCGGCGACTTATTGGCCCAGGGATATTCACCCTGCGGCAGCTGCAAGCCTTAGATATTTTTATATTGTGCAATGAAAGCCCCTGTCGGCAGTGGGCTTTCATTTTTTTGTAGATGCTGATACTCTTTTGACTGCTTGGCCTTTTGCGGTTTCTTTCGTCAACTGCCGAAGGCACCCCGCGCTGTAAATTCTCACTGACCTTCCTCGGTCTCGCAGAAGGGCAGAATGTTAGGTAAAAGACAGTGGACTATTGCCTCGATTTGATGTTGTGGAATCGTGGTGTTATGGATTCGCATTCCTCTTCGTGCGGCAGCTTTTTTGTGTTTCCAGCCAGAAGGAGGAGTGCTTGGCTGTTAGTAATGATGGAATATAGGTTTAACGATATACGTAAGGATATACGGCGCGCCGCTGAGCTTTCGGACGGCGTCCTTTCTATTTTACGTCCTTTTTACGGGGCGTGTAAGAATTTTTTACAGCTTATTTTCTATTCTTCTTTTTTACTATGTATGGTATAA
Organism: Megasphaera sp. An286; assembly: GCF_002163455.1. Classification (NCBI taxonomy): domain Bacteria; kingdom Bacillati; phylum Bacillota; class Negativicutes; order Veillonellales; family Veillonellaceae; genus Megasphaera; species Megasphaera sp. An286. Next base: position 41,499 of record NZ_NFIY01000014.1, read on the forward strand.
TAAACCAATATAGTACTTTTATTTTAGTACTCAGGAGGGAGTAGATTAGTATGAATGAAATCTTTACCAGACGCAGCGTTCGAAAATTTTTGCCGACCATGGTTGAAGATGAAAAGATAGAACTCTTGCTGCGCGCCGGCATGGCCGCCCCTTCCATGGGAAACCAACAGCCTTGGGAATTTTACGTCGTTCGTGATAAACGGGTGATTCAGGATTTATCCCGCTGCAGCCCCTACGCCGGCTGCGCGGCAAATGCGCCTGCAGCTATCGTCGTTTGCAGCCGCGATACAAATCAGCGCTTCCCGGCCTTCGTCAACCTCGATTTAAGCGCTTGTGTAGAAAATATACTGCTGGAAGCAGTTCATTTGGAATTAGGCGCCGTGTGGATCGGCGTTTCGCCGTATAAATCGAGAGAAGTCATCGTCCGCCGCGCCGTAGGCGTTCCCGAAGGGTTTACGCCCTTTGCTATCGTATCTTTCGGTTATCCGAAAGACAGCGGTAATGAACGGCTGAAAGAAGACCGCTACGACCCGTCCCGGGTTCATTATCTCTAAGTATATAATACGACGGCTTAAACAGGTGCTTGAGCAAATCAGGCGCCTGTTTTCGTAAAAAAGAGAGGATGGAGTTATGTTCAACATAGGAATGGGTGAGATGATAGTCGTAGCTGTCGTCGCGCTCTTTGTCTTCGGGCCGGGAAAGCTTCCGGAAGTGGCGAGAGCCGTAGGGAAGGGACTGCGGGAATTTCGAAAGGCCATGCAAGACGTTGCGGATGACCTCAATGCAGAAGAAATACGGGAAGTAAAAGAGTCTATTCAAAAAGACATTAAAGACGTAAAACATTTAGGAGGAAGTCATGGAGACAAAGCCTGATAAGGCAGAAGAAGTTTCGGCCGCCCAGAGCGTATCGGAAGCAGGCGGCAGCCTCTCGCCGGTTCATGAAGGCTCGGACGGAGAAATGCCGCTGAGCGGACATTTACAGGAATTTCGCAGCCGTCTGATAATCTGCCTGGTAGTAGTAGCCGCTGCCAGCGGCGTTTCCTATAATTTCGTGGAGGAGATTATCGATATCATATCGGCTCCGGCAGGCAAGCTGTATTTTCTCAATCCGGCAGAAGTCTTTTTTTCGTATATCCAGGTAGCCGTATGTACAGGCGTATTGGTGACGCTGCCGATCATTTGCTATGAACTATGGGGCTTCGTCCGTCCGGCCCTGATGCCTTCGGAGCGGGCTGCCGTGTTCTGGCTTATTCCCACGGCGGTGCTGCTGTTTTACGCCGGCCTGGCCTTTTCGTATTACGCCGTATTTCCGGCGGCCGTATTGTTTTTTATGGGCTTTGCTACGGCGTCGCTGCAGCCTATGTTTTCACTCAGCTCGTACCTGTCCTTTTTTATTGCCTTCATGCTGCCCTTCGGCGTCGTCTTCGAGCTGCCCCTCGTCTTGTTTTTCCTGGCGAAGATGGGACTGATTACGTCGGCCTTTTTGAAATCTAAGCGGCGCGTCCTCATCGTCGTCGCCTTTATCTTCGCTGCCGTCGTGTCGCCGACGACGGACATATTCACACAGGTCATGATCGCCGTGCCGATGATCGTACTGTACGAAGCGAGCATCCTGCTGGTGCGGTTTATTTTGAGGAAATAATATAATATTTGCAGAATATTGCAACATGAAGTAAATAGAAATATGTTGAGGAAGACCATTCAGTGCGCTATAAAGACTGGATGGTCTTTTTTCTGCATTTTATAGGCTATCGTTATAAAGCAATAAGTTAATGTTATTTGCTTTTATTTTCCATATTTTACCTAAAAATTACGATATATAAATATAATCTTTGCAAAGGGGACGTATACTGCAACAAGAATGTTGAAAAAGGAGGACATCCCCTATGCTGGAGTTAAGGCATATTGTTAAAAAGTATGATGAAAAAGTGATTCTTAACGATATTTCCCTGACCGTAGAAGACGGCGAAATTATTTCTATCTTAGGCCCGTCCGGCGGCGGCAAGACGACGCTGCTGAACGTCATTTTGGGAATTACGCCGCTCAGCGGCGGCCAGCTTATGTATAACGGCGAAGATTTAAGCCGCGTTCCCATGCAGAAACGGGGCTTCAACATTGTATTTCAGGATTACGCGCTGTTTCCCAATCTGACAGCCTATCAGAATATTGTATACGGACTGCGCAATAAGCCGGGAATCGCCACGAAGGACGAAGTGGCGGATCTCATTCGGCTCCTCGATTTGCAGGATCACGTAGATAAACGCATTGGACAGCTTTCGGGCGGCCAAAAGCAGCGCGTCGCGTTAGCCAGGACGTTGGTCATGAAGCCGAAGATTCTCCTGCTCGACGAACCGCTCAGCGCGCTGGACGGCGTTATTAAGGAATCCATTAAAGAACGCATCCGCACCATTGCCAAGCAGTATCATCTGACGACGATTATCGTAACCCACGACCCGGAAGAGGCCCTTACCTTGTCTCATCGGGTGCTTATTTTGAACGGCGGCAAAATCGCCCAGTTCGATACGCCGGACAACATTATCCATGCTCCGAAGGACGATTTCATCAAAAAGTTTATCTTGTCGCAGCTGCAAATCAAGCGCGACAACATTTACAAGCTGTTTGAACCCGGCGCGATGCCTGCGGCGCGGCAGGCGCAGTAAAGGAGAAGGTCATGGAAAAAGAACGAATAGAGTTAAAGTTTATATTCGGGCTTATATGCGTCGTCTTTTTAGGCGCCGTTTGCTGTCCCTTGGCTATCTTGCTCAGCAAGTCCTTCTTGCAGGCTTCCGGCGGCGTCGGATTGGAAAATTATCTGGCCGTGCTGAACAATGAGGAATTTTTACTGTCCCTGCGCAACAGCTTTGCCGTATCGGGGTTAGAAGCTCTTATTACAGTCGTACTGGCCTTTGTACTGGCTTATGGGCTTCATTATACGAAGCTGCCGGACCGCTTTAAATCTGTCGTGCAGATACTCATCATCCTTCCCATGTTTCTGCCGACCTTAACCTATGGGTTTGCCGTCATTTATTCCTTGGGCAAACAGGGGTTAATTACTCAGATTATCGGGCACCAGCTCTTTTCCATTTATGGATTTTGGGGATTGCTCATTTCCTACGTTATCTACACGCTGCCGCCAGCCTTTGTTTTGCTGTACAACGCCTTTAAGTACGTAGACAAACATTTCATCATCGTATCGCAGATTATGGGCGACAGCCCGCTGCGCACGTTCTATATTACGAGCGTGCGTCCTATGATTGGGACGATTGCTGCGGCCTTTATTTTGTCTTTCTTCTTGTCCTTTACCGACTTTGGTATTCCCGCGTCCATCGGCGGGCAGTACACTGTCGTGGCAACGCAGCTGTACATGGTCATGATGGGCGCCGTGCCTGATTTCCAGTCCGGCTCGGCTATAGCTGTTATCATGCTGATTCCGTCCATCGTTGCCGTGTGGCTCCTGCGGTTTACAGAACGCTTCAACTTCCGCTACAACAAGATCAGTACCTTTGAGCTGGCCGACGATAAAGTGCGCGACGGCTTCTTCGCTGCCGTTTATGTCATCGTTATCGCTGCGATCTTCTCTATTTTTGCCATCATGTTTATCGTGCCGTTCATTAAGAGCTGGCCCTATCAGATCGTCTTTACGACGGAAACACTGCAGCGTATTTTGAGCGACCGGTCTATTGAAACGGTGTATACGAACTCCGTCATGGTAGCCGCCGCTACAGCCGTCATCGGCACGGTCCTGGCCTACATGGCCGCCTTGGTCAACGCCCGTTCCCAGCTTCCCGGCGTCTGCAAGATGCTCATGGACGCCTGCGCCATGGTGACGAATACCGTTCCCGGCATGGTCCTCGGCGTGGCATTCTTGTTTGCCTTTACGGGCTCGCCGATTCAGAACACCTTCATCATCATTATCCTGCTGAACTCGGTTCGCGAGTTTACGACACCGTATCTCATGATTCAGGCGTCTCTGTCTAAAATCAACATGTCGTGGGAAACGACGGGGGCTCTGATGGGCGATTCGTGGCTGAAGACGATTTTCCGGGTCATCATTCCCAACACGATGTCGACGGTGTTCCAGATGCTCAGCTATATCTTCATTCAGGCTATGGTCACGATCAGCGCCATTATCTTCGTCACCGGCGCCCGCACGATGGTCATGACGACGAAGATCACCCAGGCCCAGTATTTTGAAAAATACGACGAAGTATTCGTGTTGTCCCTGCTCATTTTCCTGACGAATATCATCGTCAAGGTCATCTTCGATTATCTGTCGAGCCATGACGATATCGTGCTCCATGTCAAGCAGAAATTCCAAAGCATTTTCGGCAAAGAGGCCAAACGGCAGAACGCCGGCCTGGAAGATTTGCCGGAACGCATATAAAAATCACAATATGTATCAGCTACTACGAGGAGGATTTACATCATGAAAAAATGGTACAAGTATTTAATCGCCGGATGTTTGGCCGTGACTATGGCCGCCGGATTTGCCGGCTGCGGCAGCAGCGGCGACAGCGCGTCGGCAGACGAACAAGTCGTCATCTATACCAACGCCGACCCGGAAGCGCAGGACGCCTTCAAGCATGCCTTGGACAGCAACGGCTTTGAAGGAAAATATGTCATGCAGGCCTTCGGCACGTCCGAATTAGGCGGTAAGCTCATGGCCGAAGGCACGAATATCGAAGCCGACTTGATTACTATGAGCACCTATTATATCGATTCGGCCCAGAAGGAAAACAAGATGTTCGCAGACTTGACCTTCGACGCCAAGACCTTGCAGGAAACGCCGTCGTATTACAAGCCGACGACAGGCCAGTTCGGCGCCATCTTCGTCAATACGGAAGTATTGCAGAAGGAAAATCTCCCCATGCCGAAATCCATTAAAGACTTGACCAACCCCGTATATAAAGATAAGATTTCCCTGCCTGATATCATGGGCTCGTCTACATCCTGGCTGTTGGCCCAGGCCGTATTTGACGCTTACGGCGAACAGGAAGGCGCAGCTATCTTGAAACAGCTCGAAGCCAATGCCGGCCCGCACATGGAAAAATCCGGTTCCGGCCCCCTCAAAAAAGTTAAGGCCGGCGAAGTGGCCGTCGGCTTCGGTCTCCGTCATCAGGGCCTGATGGAAGAACAGAAAGGCCTGCCCATTAAAGTCGTCGACCCGACGGAAGGCAACTTCTTCCTCACCGAAGGCGTAGCCGTTATCAATAAGGCCGACAGCAAGAAGAAAGAGCTGGCTATGAAGATGGCCGAATGCATCGTCAAGAACAGCCGCCAGGAACTGCTCAAATTCTACCCCATGGCCCTGTATGAAGGCGAAACCGTAGACAAGACCTTCGAACCGGCCTATCCGAAGCAGTATAAGGAAGCGCTGACTGTAGACCTCTTGAAAAAGCATCAGCAGCTCATTAAAGGATAATCGAAGAGAAAGCAGGTAACGAATTATGGATAAAAATAAATATAAATTGCTCACTCCGGGGCCGCTTACGACGACGGAAACGGTAAAAGAAGAAATGCTCGTCGACTTGTGCACCTGGGACGACGACTATAAGAACATGACCCAGGAAATCCGGGCGGAGCTCCTCCGCCTGGCCCATGCGGAATCGGGATACACGACGGTGCTCATGCAGGGCAGCGGCACCTTCGGCGTAGAAGCCGTCTTGTCCAGCGTCATCAAGGATACGGACAAGCTTCTCATCGCCGTAAACGGCGCGTACAGCAAGCGCATGGCGGAAATCTGCCGCTATCACCGCCTTCCCTACGCTGTCGTTGAAACGGCGTACGATACGATTCCCCAGGCGGACGCTATTGAAGAAGCCTTAAAAGCCGACCCGGCCATTACCCATATTTCCATGGTCCACAGCGAGACGACGACGGGCATTCTCAACGATATTGCCGCCGTCGGCGAAGTGGCGAAGAAGTACGGGAAGAAATTCATCGTCGACGCTATGAGCAGCTTCGGCGGTGTCGATATCGACGTGCCGGCTCTGGGGATTATGTACCTCATCAGCAGTGCCAACAAGTGCATCCAGGGCGTGCCGGGCTTCTCCTTCATCATTGCCAAGGAAGCTGATTTGAAGGAAACGAAGGGCACGGCCCGCAGCCTGTCCCTCGACGTATACGCCCAGTGGGAAACGATGGAAAAGGACGGCGGCAAATGGCGCTTCACGTCGCCGACACACGTCGTCGCGGCTTTCCGCAAGGCGCTGGAAGAACTGCGCGCCGAAGGAGGGATTGCGGCCCGTCACGAACGGTACGCCCGCACGAACGCCGCCCTTCGCGAAGGGATGGAAGCCCTGGGCTTTACGGCGTATATCGACAAGGACGTGCAGGGGCCGATCATTACGACCTTCCTGTATCCGGAAACCATGTCTTTCGACTTCCAGGATATGTACGCCTTCCTGAAAGAACGGGGATACGTCATCTATCCGGGCAAGCTGACGGCCCAGGATACGTTCCGCCTGGGCAATATCGGCGAAATTTACGACGAAGACGTACAGAAAATTCTGCAGATTTTCACAGATTATATGAAGGGATTGAAGTAAGACGATGAAAATAGAAGGAATTATCTTTGACTGGGCAGGCACGACGGTCGACTTCGGCTGCATGGCTCCTGTCCGGGCCTTTATGGACAGCTTTGCCGCCAACGGCGTAACCGTTACGGAAGAAGAAACGAGAAAGCCCATGGGGATGCTCAAGCGCGACCACATCCGCACGATGCTGTCCATGGACCGCATCGGCGAAGCCTGGAAAGACGCAAACGGCAGCGCTTGGGCGGAAGAAGACGTAGAAAAAGTTTACAGCCATTTTGAACCGGAGCTGTTGTCGACGCTCGCCAATTATTCGAAGGTAAAGCCCGGCGTCATCGAGACGGTAGCCAAGCTTCGGGCTATGGGGCTGGCCATCGGCTCGACGACGGGATATACGGACGTCATGATGGACATCGTCGTCAAAGCCGCGGCGGACCAGGGCTATGAGCCGGACTGCTGGTTTTCCCCTGATTCGACGGACGGCAAGGGACGCCCGTATCCCTATATGATCTTTAAAAACATGATGAAGCTGGGCCTGTCGGACGTACGCTGCGTCGTCAAGGTCGGCGATACCGTGTCGGATATTAGAGAGGGCAAGGCCGCCGGCGTCTGGTCCGTCGGCATTATCGACGGCAGTTCCGTCATGGGGCTGAACGAAGACCAGTTCAACGCCTTGAGCGAAGAAGAAAAAACTCAGAAGCGTCAGGACGTGCGGGCCGTATTTGAAGGAGCCGGCGCAGACTACGTGATCCAGAATATTACAGAATTACCGGCTGTCGTCGAAGCGATTCAGCATCGGTAACGCCTCTCCCTGCCTGCCGCGCAGCAATGTGCGGCGGGCTTTTTATCATTTTCGGAAGGATTCGGGGATAACTCGGCAGTTCTTATTTTGTATACAGTATTTATTCCGTATATAACGATTCCTTCTCTTGTAATGTTTTCCTATTTTGTTATAATTAAAACTACAGTGAAAAGAAAAGGTAATATACCTATCATTCATTGTTATGTACTGTAAATCATTACTCAGGAGGGTATTTTCATGAGAAAAATTCGTTCGGTTTTAGTGGCCAACCGCGGGGAAATCGCTATCCGCGTATTCCGTGCCTGCAACGAGCTGGGAATCCGCACCGTAGCTATTTACTCCAAAGAAGATTCGCTGTCGCTGCACCGTTTCCGTGCAGACGAATCCTATCTGGTTGGGGAAGGTAAGAAACCGGTAGATGCATATTTAGATATTGAAGATATTATCCGCATTGCCCATGAACACGACGTAGACGCAATCCATCCGGGGTACGGCTTCTTGTCCGAAAACGCCGATTTGGCGAAGCGCTGCGAAGAAGAAGGCATTATTTTCATTGGGCCTAAGGTCGAACATCTCATCATGTTCGGCGATAAAATCAACGCCCGTATTCAGGCTAAAAAAGCGGGCATCCAGTATATTCCCGGCAGCGACGGCCCGGTTATGAATTATGAAGAAGTCGAAAAATTCGCCCGCGAAGAAGGCTTCCCCATCATGCTCAAAGCCGTCAACGGCGGCGGCGGCCGCGGCATGCGCATGGTCAACCGCATGGTTGATTTGCGCGAAGCCTATGACCGGGCAAAGTCAGAAGCTAAATTGGCATTTGGCAACGACGAAATTTATTTGGAAAAGTGCATCGTCAATCCGAAGCACATCGAAGTCCAGATCATGGGCGACGAACACGGCAACGTCATCCACTTGTTCGAACGGGACTGCTCTATCCAGCGCCGTCACCAGAAGGTAGTCGAAATCGCTCCGGCCTTCTCCTTGTCGGAAAAGCTTCGCCATGACATCTGCGCCGCGGCGATCAAGCTCATGAAGAACGTCAACTATGTCAATGCCGGCACAGTCGAATTCCTCGTTACGCCTGATGAAAAATTCTACTTTATCGAAGTTAACCCCCGCGTACAGGTAGAACATACTGTCACGGAAATGATTACGGGTATCGATATTGTGCAGACCCAGATAAAAGTGGCCGAAGGCTATGCGCTGGACAGCAAGGAAATTGCCATTCCGTCGCAGGAATCGATTCATTGCCAAGGTAATGCCATCCAGTGCCGTATTACGACAGAAGACCCGATGAACAACTTTATGCCGGATTCGGGCAAAATTATGGTATACCGCAGCGGCGGCGGCTTCGGCGTCCGTCTCGACAGCGGCAATGCGTATACCGGCGCGATTATTACGCCGTATTATGATTCCCTTCTCGTTAAGGCTACGACATATGCGCTGACCCATGAAGGGGCTGTGCAGAAAATGCTGCGTACGCTGAAAGAATTCCGTATTCGCGGCGTTAAGACGAACATCGGCTTCCTCATCAACGTGCTGAAATCGCCGGAATTCGTGGACGGTTCGTACAATGTCAACTTCATTGACAACCATCCGGAACTGTTTAACCTGCCCGTCGTACAGGACCGCGGCACGAAGCTGCTGAAATACATCGGCGACACGACGATTAACGGCTATGCTGGCACTGGCCATCAGGAAAAACCGGAATTCGAACGATTGGAAATGCCGACAGCTGTAGCAGGTGAGTATCCGGCCGGCACGAAGCAGATTTTCGATTCCATGGGGCCGGAAAAGTTCTCTAAATGGATTCTCGACCAGAAAAAAGTTTTGGTTACGGATACGACGATGCGTGACGCCCATCAGTCCCTGATGGCTACCCGCGTCCGCACCATCGATATGCTCCGCGTTCTCGAAACGGCGTCCAAGAAGCTGCCGCAGTTCTTCTCCTATGAATGCTGGGGCGGCGCGACCTTCGACGTCGCTTACCGCTTCCTCTATGAAGATCCGTGGGAACGCCTCCGCCAGATGCGCGAAAAAGCGCCGAACATTTTGCTCCAGATGCTCATCCGCGGCGCAAACGCCGTAGGCTACACGAGCTATCCGGACAACGTCGTCAAGAACTTCGTCGAACTGTCGGCGAAAAACGGCATCGACGTATTCCGTATTTTCGACAGCCTCAACAGCCTGGACAACATGTACGGCACGATTCAGGCCGTCCGCGAAACGGGCAAGATCGCCGAAGTCGCCTTGTGCTACACCGGCGATATCCTCGACAGCTCCCGCACGAAATACGATTTGGCGTACTACGTCAACATGGCGAAGGAACTGCAGAACGCCGGCGCAAACATCATCGCCATCAAGGATATGGCCGGCCTGCTCAAGCCGGAAGCGGCATACCGCCTCGTTTCGGCTCTGAAAGAAACGGTCGACCTGCCGATCCATCTCCATACGCACGACGGCTCGGGCAACGGCGTCGCGACATTGAGCCGCGCCGTGGCTGCCAACGTCGATATCGTAGACGCAGCTTACTCGTCCTTTGCCGGCGGCACGAGCCAGCCGAGCATGAACACGCTGTACTATGCGTTGAGCGGCACCGACCGCCAGCCCGATCTGGACATCGACGCCATGGAAGAAATGTCCCGCTACTGGGCGACAGTTCGTCCGTACTACAAGGGCGTAGACAAGGCCGAACCGTTCCCCAACACGGAAGTATACCAGCATGAAATGCCTGGCGGACAGTTCTCCAACCTCCGTCAGCAGGCGAAAGCCGTTGGCCTCGGCGAAAAATGGAACGACATCAAGAAGATGTACCACGACGTCAACATGATGTTCGGCGATATCGTCAAGGTAACGCCGTCGTCTAAGGTCGTCGGCGACATGACGCTGTTCATGGTGCAGAACGGCCTGACGGAAAAAGATGTCTACGAAAAGGGCGATATCCTCAACTTCCCGCAGTCCGTTGTAGAATTCTTTGAAGGCCGCTTGGGCATTCCCTATCAGGGCTTCCCGGAAAAATTGCAGAAGATTATCCTCAAGGGCCGCAAGCCGTTGACGGAACGCCCGGGCAAGAGCCTGGCTCCCGTAGACTTTGAAGCCGTCCGCAAGAAGCTGGCCGGCGCAGGCTACAAGCATGAAGACGAAGATATCAACGCATACTGCCAATACGAAAAAGTATTCAAGGATTACAATGAAAACGTCAAGCTGTACGGCGACGTAAGCGTATTGGATACGCCGACCTTCTTCTTCGGCATGAAGAAAAACGAAGAAATCCACGTTGAAATCGAAAAGGGCAAGGATTTGGTCATCACGATGATCAACATCAGCGACCCCGACGAAAGCGGCATGCGTACCATTACGTTTATGTTCAACGGCGTCGAACGTGAAATCCAGGTACAGGATAAGAGCGTCGACATGAAGACCGTGACGAGACGCAAAGCCGACCCGTCTAAGGTAGGCGATATCGGCGCGACCTTGTCCGGCTCCGTCGTCAACGTCCTCGTATCGCCGGGCCAGAAGGTCAAGAAAGGCGACGACCTCGTCGTAACGGAAGCCATGAAGATGGAAACGACCATTACGTCTCCTATCGACGGCACTATCGGCGAAATCTACGTCACCAAGGGCCAGGCCATCATCAGCGGCGACTGCCTCCTGGAAGTATTAGCCTAATAGAATATGTACCTGCTGAACAGGCAGGAAAAAAACGCCAAGCATGCATTCCGTGCTTGGCGTTTCCTTTAGACGGAGTGCCTCTATGGTTGCGGCGTGAAAGCTGCGGCAGGCAGGGGAAAATCGATTTTGTTGCAGGCGGCCGAAGTATGGTATAATGAAACACACCTCATGCCGCAGGAAGCGGCAGAGCTGGTTGCATTAAAAGAAAAGGAGCATATATGACTACGAAACATCATATGGTTACCCTGTATATATTGGGAAAACGATGCACTGTGCCTGATGATTTAACGATCATGCGGGCCATGGAGTACGCCGGCTTCCGCCTCGTGCGGGGCTGCGGATGCCGCAGCGGGTTCTGCGGAGCCTGCGCCGTCGTGTACCGCATTCAGGGCGAGACGAAGCTGTATTCCGCCCTGGCCTGTCAGACGAAGGTAGAAGAGGGGATGTGCGTTGGACGCCTGGAATCCTTTCCCATCAATAAAAAGGATTACGATATCAACAATCTGCCCCTGGCCGGCAACGTCGTAGGGCAGTTTTACCCGGAAATCTACAACTGCATTCATTGCAACGCCTGTACGAAGAGCTGCCCCCAGGGCATCAACGTCATGAAGTACATCGCCCTGGCCCAGCGCGGCGATTACGAAGGCTGCGCCGAAGAATCCTTCCGCTGCGTCGCCTGCGATATCTGCGCCTCCCGTTGTCCGGTAAAGATCAGCCACAGCGCGGTCAGCCTCATGGTCCGCCGCCTGACGGGCCGGTATATCGCGAAAAAAAGCGTCCATCTGGATCAACGGGTTCAGGATATTGAGGCCGGGCTGTACGATGAGGAATTGGAACGTCTTATGCATCTGTCGGATACAGAAATTCACCGGCTGTATGAAGCGCGGGACATGGAAAGGTAGGAGGCGCCATGAAATATACAGAAGAAATGCTGGCGTCGCAGGCCTGCGTAGACGCTACGCGGAACGAGCGCCTGTATGCGGAGCTGCGCCGGTATACGGCTCAGGAAAAGCAGGAGCTGCTGCGGAATTATCATCCCGACTACAGCCGTAAGGATTTTTCTATTTTGATGGTCGGCCCCAACAAAGGCGATAAGGTGCCCCGCGAGCTGGCGGCGGTTCTGGAGGGAAAGAGCCGCCTTCTCGGCGCGGATTTTGACTTGAACCATATCGAGCACGATACGGACGTCCTCATCATCGGAGGCGGGGGAGCCGGAGCCGCGGCGGCTATTGAAGCGCGGCAGCACGGTGCGTCCGTCCTGCTGGCGACGAAGCTGCGTCTCGGCGACGCCAATACGGGCATGGCCGAAGGCGGCATTCAGGCAGCTGACAAGGAAAACGATTCACCGGCGATTCACTACTTGGATGCCTTGGGCGGCGGCCATTTCAAAAATGTGCCGGAGCTGCTGAAATGCCTCGTCATGCAGGGGCCTGCGGCGATTCAGTGGCTGGGCGGCCTGGGCGTCATGTTTGATAAATACGACGACGGCACGATGGTCACGACCCACGGCGGCGGCACGTCGCGCAAGCGGATGCACGCCTGCGGCGATTATACGGGAGCCGAAATCATGCGGGTCCTCCGCGACGAAGTGCGCGACGAAGGCGTAGAGGTACTGGAGTATTCGCCGGCTGTAGAGCTCATTTTAGATGAAGAAGGAAAAGCGGCCGGCGCCGTATTGTATGATTTCGATACGCAGGAATATCATGTCGTCCGGGCGAAAAGCGTCATCATCGCTACGGGCGGCGCAGGAAGGCTGCACTACCAGGGATTTCCCACGTCCAATCACTACGGCTCGACGGCAGACGGGCTGGTGCTGGCCTATCGGGCCGGCGTGCCTCTGGTATACGCCGACGCGATACAGTATCATCCGACGGGAGCCGCTTATCCGCCGCAGATTTACGGCGCCTTGGTGACGGAAAAGGTCCGTTCCCTCGGCGCGATGCTGGTCAACAAGGACGGCGAAGCCTTCCTGCATCCGCTGGAGACACGCGACGTCGTAGCGGCGTCGATTATCCGCGAATGCCTGGCCCGCCATAAAGGCGTCCATGCCCTTCACGGGTCTGCGCTGTGGCTCGATACGCCAATGGTAGATATGATTCACGGCGAAGGGACGATGGAGCGGCGGCTGCCGGCGATGATTCATATGTACGAGCGGTTCGGCATCGATATCCGCAAGCAGCCTATTTTAGTATATCCTACCCTTCATTATCAAAACGGCGGCATCTGCATCGACGAGCGCAGCGCGACGAAGATTCCCGGCCTGTATGCAGCAGGGGAAGACGTCGGCGGCATTCACGGGACGAACCGGCTGATGGGCAACAGCCTCCTCGACATCATCGTCTTCGGGCGCATTGCCGGCAGGGAAGCGGCGGCCTACAGCCGGACGGCGTCTCTGGGGGCGCTGACGGTAGCGCACGTGCAGCACTTTGAAGAAGAGCGGGAGGCGGCCCACGTGAAAAACGGGACGCCGTCGCCGAAGCTGCTGCCGAACTATACCCATAACCGCGGTACGAGAGGATGACGGCGATGAGAGAAAGGAGCATGTCATGAGCTGGCAGATTGAACGGAAATTAGCCGAGCGCCTGGCTGACGAGACGGGATATTACAAGTATCCCTTCGGCACGCGGCGGGCTATGGCCCTTTGCTACCCCAACACGTATGAAGTCGCCATGAGCAACCTGGGAATGCAGATCATTTATCGCGAAGTGAACGAACGGGCCGACTGGCTGTGCGAACGGGCCTTCCTTCCCGATAAAGAATTGGCCGCCTTGTACGCTAAAGAGCGCTCTCCTTTGCTGACCCTGGAAAACGGCCGGCCTCTCTGTGATTTTGAAATCATCGGCTTATCCGTTAGCTTTGAAATGGATTATTTTAATATTCCGGCTATGCTGGAGCAGGGCCGCGTGCCCGTGCTGGCTGCGGATCGGGAGGAAATGGACCCTCTCGTCGTCATGGGCGGCCCCGTAGCGTTTTTTAATCCCGAACCCTTGTCTTCTTTTGTCGACGTCTGTCTGATCGGAGAAGGCGAAGGGCTGATCCATTCTTTTTTAGACGCCTACACGGCGGGCCGCGAGGCTGGGGAAAGCCGGCAGGCGCTGCTGCGGCGGCTGGCGAAGGTGCCCGGCGTATACGTGCCGTCCCTGTATCGTCATGAATACGACGAGGACGGCCGTTTGCGGGCCATCGTTCCGGAAGACGGCGCGCCGGCGTCGGTACGGCGGCAGTGGCGGGAGCTTACCGGGCCGGGAGAAACGGTCGTGGCGACGCCCTATACGGAATTCGGAGCGATGTACCTCATTGAAATCGCCCGCGGCTGCGGCCGGCACTGCCGGTTCTGCATGGCCGGCTACTGTTACCGGCGGCCCCGCGTGCGGCCTTTGGAATACGTGAAGGAAGCCGTGCTGAGGGGCAAGCGCCTGGGCAAGAAAATCGGCCTCATGGGCGCGGCCATATCGGACTATCCCTATATCGACGAGCTCGTCGAATTTATCCGCAGCCAGGGGCTGGCGTTTTCCTGCGCCTCCCTGCGGGCCGATTCGATTACGCCGGCCATCGTTAAGGGGCTGGCCGAAAGCGGCCAAAAGACGATTACCCTGGCGCCGGAAGCGGGCAGCACCCACATGCGCGACATCATCAATAAAGGGATTACGGAAGAGCACCTGCTCCATTCCATCGATTTGGCGACGGCTGCCGGCATCCGCCACGTCCGCATGTACATCATGATTGGCCTTCCTATGGAAACAGACGAGGACATCGAAGGCATCGTGACGATGACCAGGCGCGTGCAGGCCCATATGGCTTCCATCGGCAATAAGGGAAAGATTACTCTGAGCATCAATCCCTTTATTCCCAAGCCGTGCACGCCCTTCCAGTGGATGGCCATGACCGACCAGAAGACCGTCGAAAAACGGCTGTCCTATATAAAGAAGGCCTTGGACAAGGATAAGCAAATCGAAATATTGGCCGAGCCGCTGCGGCAATGCTATATTCAGGGCGTGCTGGCCCGCGGCGACCGGAGAGTCGGCCAATTGCTGGCCCTGGCCCATCAATACGGCGGCGTAAAGGGCTGGAAGCGGGCCGTGAAAGAGCTCCGCTTCGACGTACAGGGTTTCCTGTATACGGAGCGGCCTGTAGACGCCGTATTGCCGTGGAGCGTGCTGGATATGGGTTTAGATGCGAACTACCTGGTGAAAGAGCTGGAGCTGGCTCGCAAGGGCGCGTTTACCATACCGTGCTTCGACGGCTGCCGGCGGTGTCACGTATGCGGAGGCGGCGATGGCGACGGAATGGATTAGCCGCGATGGCCTCGGCTGGGAACAGAGTCGCCTGCTGCGGCAGGCCGGCCTGCGTCACGGCGCGACGGGCCGCTGCGGCGGCGTGAGCCAGGGGGCCTATGAATCGCTGAACCTGTCGTTTCAGACTGGGGACGCTGCGCTGCATGTGCTGGAAAACCGCCGTCGCTTGTGTCAGGCCGTCGGCATGGAGCTAACGAAGCTGACGACGTGCCGCCAGACCGGCGAAGGCCACATCGTCGCCGTCGGCCCTGCCGAAGCCGGCTGTGGCGCCGGCAGCGTCCATACGGAGCTGGCTCATACAGACGCCTTGATGACAAACTGCGCCGGCCTGCCCTTGGCCGTTTTTACTGCAGACAGCGCTCCTGTCATCCTGTTCGATCCGGCCCATCATGCCTGTGCTGTCGGACGGGCCGGCCTGCGGGAAACGACGACGAGGCTGCCTGCGAAAATGGTCCTGGCCATGGAGCTGGTATACGGTTCTATTCCCGCCGACCTGTACGCCTACGTCGGCCCCTGCGCCGGCGCGGGCCATGTCGAAATCAGCGAAGGCTTCGCCCAGGCCGTAGCACGCATGGGGCCTGCCTATGCCTGCTGCATCGGCCGCGGAGCCCGGCGGACGATCGATTTGAAGCAGATTGCGCGGCAGCTGCTGACAGATGCGGGACTTTTGCCGGGCCATATAGATATTTCTCCTTCGTGCGTATACGAGGAGGAGGAACGATTTTTTTCCTACCGGCGGGACTTCGGCCGTACGGGTCGCATGGCGGCCTTCGCTGTTCTGTAAGGGAAGCGGGGACGGCTGACGAAGACGAAGGGACGGAGTGAGAATTTTTTATAAAAATTACTAGCATTTGCAGCGTTAAATATATATAATAGAAACAGTGTAATGTTTTATGAAGTAAGTCATGTACCCTACTGAAACTATGGGCGCTACGGAGGGATTACGCTTGATTAAGGATAATATTGAGGCCGTACGGCAGCGGATTTCCGCAGCCGCCGCCCGCGTCGGGAGAACCGATGCGATTACGCTGGTCGCCGTGACGAAGAACCACCCGGTCGAATTCATGAAAGAAGCGGCCGCAGCCGGTATTACCGACGTAGGTGAAAACCGTGTGCAGGAAGCTCTGCAGAAACAGAAGGAATTTCCCGATAATGGATTGACGTGGCATCTGATCGGTCACTTGCAGACCAATAAGGCCAAGCACGCCGTCGAACACTTTGATTTGATTCATTCCGTCGACTCGGAGCATTTGCTGCGGGCCGTCGACAAGGAAGCCGGAAAGATCGGCAAGGTTCAGGATATTTTGCTGCAGGTCAACGTGGCCCGGGAAGAAACGAAGTTCGGCATGGAAGTGGAAGAGTTTCCCGCCCTGTGCCGATTGGCCGGCGAGCTCCCTAACGTCCGCGTGCGGGGGCTGATGTGCATCGCGCCGAATTTTGAGCAGGTAGAGGACGTTCGTCCCATCTTCCGCATTGCTCGCGCGCTGTACGACGACATGAAGCTCAAATTCCCTGAAGGCCAGGTTCAGTATCTGTCTATGGGCATGACCCATGATTTTGAAATAGCAATTGAAGAAGGCGCGAACGTAGTCCGCGTAGGCACGGCTATCTTCGGCGCGCGTAATTACTAAGGAGGATATGACATGGGATTGAAAGATGTTTGGAATAAGGTTACGAATTCTATTAGCGGAGTAAACGACGAAGACGATTTCGAAACGGATGAATTCGAAGACGAAGAAGACGTTGTGGAAGAACGGCAGAACCGCCGCTCTGTCGCTGCGCCCCATCGTCCTGCCTTAGGATACGGCGCACAGCCGGCGCAGCCCCTGAAAATGATGATCGTCGAACCGGAAACCTTTGACGATTCGCAGAGCATCGCCGATTTCCTGCGGGAACGCAAGCCCGTGGTCATCAACTTCGAATCGACGGCTCCCGACGTGTCGAAGCGCGTCGTAGACTTCATCAGCGGCGCGACGTACGCTCTCGACGGCAACATCCAGAAGGTCGGTAAGGATATTTTCCTGTGTGTCCCGAGCAATGTGACCGTCGACAGAAGCAAGCACGACTACGGCGATTTCAGCGCGGCGCAGCTGGCCTGGAATAACGGCGACGAAACGCCGCAGAAGTAAGACATAACGAGGGATTTTTGTGAAAAACAGAGATAGAATTATTCGGTATTACCAAGGCACGGATAACGGGGAACTGGCGGCCCGGCTGATCGATTTGGCCGACAGCGCCGCCAAGGGCCGTCCCTATGCCGTCAGCGAATTCGTTTCGCCCGGCGCGGTGCAGATCGGCGAAACGATTCAGGCTCATGCGCCGGCGCTGGTACTGCGTACCTTCGGCGGCTATCAAGGGGCGGAACGGGTAAAGCTGGCCTTTGTCAGCGCCGATTACGACGGCCCGGTGGATTTTAACCTGACGGCCTGCCGCGTCAAATGGGATTCCCGCTACCGCCTTCTCAGCCATCGCGACGTGCTGGGCTCCCTCATGGGACTGGGCATTGGCCGCGAACGCTTCGGCGATATCATCATGCAGGACGACGGCGCGGTCATTCTGGCCGATACGGCGCTGCTGCAGTATCTGAAGCAGAACTTCACCAAGGTGGCCATGGTGTCTGTAACGGTCGAAGAAATGCCGCTGAGCGATATTGCGCCGCGGCAGGAAAAGGTAAAGGAAATCAAGACGACTGTAGCGTCCCTGCGGCTGGATGCCGTCGCGTCGTCGGGATTCGGCATTTCCCGTACGAAGGCGGCTGAAGCGATTAAGGGCGACCGCGTGCAGGTAAACTGGCAGCCGGCAAAGGGGCCGTCTCAGGACGTGCAGGAAGGCGACGTCATTTCCCTGCGCGGCAAGGGCCGTATGGAACTGGCGCAGATTACGGGGACGTCCCGCAAGGGGCGCATCGGCGTGCTGCTGAAGCGCTATATGTAAGGCGTATTGGGTTGTAGTAGATCTGGTTCAAGGAGGAATTTCGTCATGCTGACACCAATGGATATTCATAATAAAGAATTCAAACGGGGATTCCGCGGATATAGTGAAGAAGACGTAGACGCTTTTATGGAAAGCATTGCCGCCGACTATGAAAAGGTCTATCGCGAATATTGCGAGCTGAAAGAACGGTGTGACAAGCTGCAGGATAAGCTGACGCAGTATGAAAAGATGGAATCGACGATGAACAGTACCCTGATGCTCGCCCAGCAGACGGCGGAAAACGTCAAAGTTACGGCCCGCAAGGAAGCAGAACTCATCCTGCAGGAAGCGTCGAATAAGAAAAAGCAGATGCTGAACGAAACGACGATGAGCCTGCAGTCTTCGCAGCAGGAATTAGACAAGGTTGTCGCCCAGACCCGGGCGTTCCGTGAAAAGTGCCGGGCTATTTTGACCAGCCAGCTGCGGCTGCTGGACGATATGGCCTTAGACAGCAAAAAAGATGACGACGCAGCGGTTAAGCCGGTGGAAGAACCGCCTGCGGAAGACGCAAAAGCAGAAGAATAATAGGAACGAATATGCTCTCTTTCAGGTATGACGACGCAGTTAGACCCGGCAGGGAGTATATTTATTTTATGGAGGTATGGAAGAATGAAGCGAATTGCCTTGCTGTTCATAGCCGCGGCCGTGCTGCTGACCGGCGGCGCGGGAGCCTATAATCCCTACGCGCCCAATCCCTTTGACGCGATGGAACGAAACTCTTGGGAATATCAGTACGTATACGAGTTGACGAAGGACGGCCTGACCGACGCCGACCTGTCGAAATTTTCGCCGTCCTATCCCCTGACCCGGTTTGAAATGGTGCCCATGGTAGAAGCGGCCCTGCGCAACCGGAATCAGGCGACGGAAGAACAGCAGAAGAAAATAGACCGGCTGGCCGAGGCCTTTGCCGACGATTTGGCTCTGGCCGGCGTATATCCGTCCCAGCTGGCGCCGTCAACGGGCGGTCAGCCCTTCGAGTGGAAGAAAGGAGACGTACAATGAATACGCCGAAATCAGAGATACGAATGATTGCCCTCGATTTGGACGGCACGCTGCTGCGCAGCGATTCTTCCGTATCGCCGCGGACTCTCAGCGCGATTCAGGAAGCTTGCTCGCGCGGCGTCGTCGTGGCCATCGCCACGGGCCGCATGTATGCGACGGCCAGTCCCTACGGCAAGCTGCTGGGCCTGGGAGATATTCCGATGGTGCTCTATGCCGGCGGTCTGATCCAGACGGTCGAATCGAAACGGAAGCTGTTTGAACAGGCCATTGACGTGCAGGACGCGGCGGAATTGCTGGCCCTGACGAAACGAATGGGCTGGCAGATGCAGACCTACATCGACGACGTGCTGCGTGTGGCCGAATACGACGAATGGATTCAGGACTATGAGCGCATTACCCATTGCCGGGCCGTCGTCTGCGGCGACGATTTTTATACGCCCCAGGGAGCGCCCAATAAGCTGCTGAGCCGCGGCGAGCACGATGAGCTGGTACGGCGCAGGGATATCATCGAAGAGGCCATGCCGGGGCGGTTTACTATCTTGTTTTCCGACCCGACGTTTTTGGAAATCATGCCGAAGGGCGTGAATAAGGGCATCGGCCTGCATCGCCTGGGCGAGCTGTTCCAGGTGCCTGTCGAACAGATTATGGCCGTCGGCGATTCGCCGAACGACGTCGATATGCTGAAAGAGGCGGGCTTTGCCGTCGCCATGGACAACGCCTCGCCGGCCGTAAAGGACGTCGTGGACTACGTCACGGCCGGCAACGACGATGACGGCGTCGCCAAGGTGATTGAGAAGTTCGTTTTATAGACAAGGAGGCTCTTATGGACCAATTCCATCTGATCATCGTAACCGGCATGTCTGGCGCCGGAAAAAGCCAGGCCGTACAGGCATTGGAAGATATGGGCTATTTCTGCATTGATAATATTCCTCCCGTCCTCATTCCCAAGTTTGCCGAACTATGCATGAAGGGCGGCGAACGAGTCCGTCACGTGGCCCTCATCGCCGATATACGGGGCGGAGAGTTTTTCGACGCCATGAGCCAGTCGCTGAAAGAATTGAAAGCTCAGGGCGTTTCGTATGAAATCGTATTTATCGAAGCATCGGACCAGACCCTCGTACGCCGCTACAAGGAAACGCGCCGCCTGCACCCGCTGGCGCCGCACAGCCGGCTGAGCCAGGGGATTGCAGAAGAACGGAAGCGTCTGGAATCGCTGCGGAAGCACGCTGATTTCATCATCGATACGACGAATTTGAAGCCGAAGCAGCTTAAAGAACTGCTGGTGAAGAAATACGCCATCAGCGAGGGACGGAAGGGCATGAACGTTACGGTCGTATCCTTCGGATTTAAGCACGGCATGCCCATCGATGCCGACATTGTCGAAGACGTCCGTTTTTTGCCTAATCCCTTTTACATCGAAGAATATCGGAATAAATCAGGCCGCGTTCCTGCCGTTCGCGAGTACGTAGAAAGCTTTCCCATATCGGCGACCTTCAAGGAAAAATGGTTTGACATGATCGATTTCCTGCTGCCCAACTACGAACGGGAGGGAAAGAGCCAGCTGGTCATCGCCGTCGGCTGCACCGGCGGCATGCACCGCAGCGTCTGCATGGCCGAGGCCTTGTACAAGCACTTGAAAGAAACGGGCGTAGACGTATCCATCGAGCATCGGGATCTGTATAAAAACGACGTAGAAGAAGACGCGCCGGGCTACGAAGGAATGTAATGGAGGTGTCGGAGTATGCGCTTTTTTAAATGGCTGCATCCGGGACTGCATATCAAGCGATGGCTGTTTCTTTTCGGCTTGGGAATGATGGCGACCAGCTTCGGCCTGGTCCTGACCTTTAACTACCAATGGCTGGGGCAGGTTGAAGAGTGGATGTTCCGCCTGCTGTACGAAATGACCGGCCATTACAACTATACGGTGCTGGCGACGATCGGCATCCTCGTCATCGTGTCGGGCCTTTTCCTCATGGGATGGGCGACGCGCCGGCTCATCCGGACGATGCTGGGCGTCGTCATGCCCAATGAGTCGGAAAACATCAGCGATTTAATCTTGGCTAATCTGCAGCTGGCCAAGGGGCCGAAGGTCGTCGTCATCGGCGGCGGCACGGGGCTGTCGGTCATGCTGCGAGGGCTGAAGACCAAGACGTATAATCTGACGGCCGTCGTTACTGTAGCCGACGACGGCGGCTCTACGGGCCGCATACGGCAGGATTTGGATATCATCGCTCCCGGCGATTTGCGGAACTGCCTGGTCGCCCTGGCCGATAAGGAAGGGCTGATGGAAAAGCTCTTTGCCCATCGCTTCGGCGGCTCCGGCAATTTGACGGGTCACAGCTTCGGTAATTTATTTATCGCCGCCTTGATCGAAGTTCTCGGCGACGTAGAGGAGGCTATGGATGCGACGAGCAAGGTTTTGAAGGTCCGCGGCAAGGTCATTCCTGCGTCGGCGGAAAAAATACAGCTGAACGCGGAGATGACCGACGGCCGGGTCATTTGCGGCGAATCGCAGATTCCCCACGCCCACGGCAAAATCAAACGGGTGTTTACGACGCCTGAACAGCCTAAGGCGATTCAGTCTGCCATCGAGGCGATTCAGGAAGCCGACGTCATCGTGCTGGGGCCGGGAAGCCTGTATACCAGCATTATGCCGAATCTGTGCGTGCCCGATATAGCGGCGTCCGTACGGGCCAGCAAAGCCAAGAAGATTTATATCTGCAACGTCATGACCCAGCCCGGGGAAACGGACGGCTACACCGTGTCGGATCACGTCAAGGCCATTAACCAGCATGCCGGCCAGGAAATCGTCGATTTCGTCATCGCCAACAGCGGCGATATTGACACGGCTGTGCTGCAGCGGTATGCCGACGCAGGCTCCCAGCCCGTCGTCATAGACAAGCGGCGCGTCGGAGACTTGGGCGCGACGTTGCTGTCCGCCGATTTGGTAAACGCTGAAAAAGGCGGAACCCACGATCCGAAAAAACTGGCGAACGTTCTCTTCGATTTGATCAACGCCTTGCGGACCGACCTGTCGCCGGAGCTGCTCCACTATTATTTGAAGCGGTATGAGTTGAAGCGCAATTTAAGACGCCGCTAGAGGAGGCATACCCTATGTCCTTTGCTGAACAGGTTAAAAATGAGATTGCTCACTGCAAGCCGGAAAACGCCGCCTGCCGCTATGCCGAATTGGCGGCTCTGCTGTGCATGGGCGGGTCCCTGATGCTTGGCTCCCGCGGGCATGTGGGCATCGAATTCAGCACGTCGAACAACGCCGTAGCCCGAAAGGCCCTGAAGATGTGGATGGAATCCTTTGCCGTTCGTCCGGAAGTGCGCGTGCGCCAGGGCCTTCGGCTGCGCAAGAAAAATTATTATATACTGCGCGTTCCGCCGTCCTTTGCCAGCACGAAAACGCTGCAGCAGCTGTCGCTGTTCCCGAAAGACAAGGAATTTTCAGCTATTGATTTGAAAAATCCAGCCTGCCAGCGGGCCTTTCTGCGGGGCGCTTTCATGGGCGGAGGCTCCGTCAACCAGCCTAAGGGAGATTACCATCTGGAGCTTTTGACAGGAAACGAATCCTTTGCCCAGAAGCTGCTTAAAATCATGTGCCGGTTTCACCTGCCGGCCAAGATGACGGACCGCAAGGGCGATTATCTCGTGTATATAAAAGAGGGAAACGGCGTGTCAGCCTTTTTGCAGCTCATTGGGGCTGACCAGGCCTATATGAAATTTGAAAGCGTCCGTATCGTCAAGGAAATGCGCAACAACGTCAACCGCGTCGTCAACTGCGAAACGGCAAATTTGCAGAAAACCGTCGATGCGGCTATACGCCAGCGCAGAGATATCGAAAAGCTTCAGGCTTCGGGCTTGTACCTGCGCCTGACGCCTAAGCTGCAGGAAGCGGCGGAGCTGCGCATGAGTCATCCCGAAGCGTCCATGAGTGAGCTGGCGACGTTGTCGGGATTGACGAAATCAGGCCTTGCCCATCGGTTTCGAAAGATTTCCGATATGGCAAAGCAAATTGAGGAATGAGAGATAGGATGAACGTAAAGAAACTATATCGAGCCGTTGCGGCGGGACTGCTGATGGCCGGTGCCTTGTGGGGTTCTGCAGGCGCGGCCGACCCGGCCGATCCGGCGGTGATGGGGAAAGTCGTGCGCTTTCCCATGAAGCATATTGCAATGAAAGACCCCGTCGACACGGGGACGCTGATTTTTTCCGACAGCCCGGAATATCCGGAGCGGCCGGGGATTTTATACGGCGACAAGGTAAGCGGCGATTGCCGGGTCTATTTTTATCACATGAACCAGAGCTGGGAGACGTGCAATGTCGTCGTCATGGCCTATAACCCGGCGGACGAGCCTGTCGACGCCGTCGTCAAAGGATGCCAGTACGCCCGGCCCAGCTCGTCTATTTACAGCGTCGGGAAGACATTGTCGATGATGTATTATGAAGGCGACGAGACGATCCATACGGTGAGCGTCCCGGCCCATGGGTATGCGCTGCTGGGCGAACGGCTGGACCACGTCGTCATTTGGCGGGGTCAGCTCTTTTCCGGCATTGTCGACGTAGAGCTTCCGTCGCCCATGTATGTGTCGACAATCATGGTGCCGTCGGAAGAAGACCCCATTGCGTTCGTGCAGAAGCAGATATACCTGCCCAGCGATTCCGTTAAGCTGCGCGGTACGTTTACTGGCAAGGATCGGGAGTGGGATGCCTTGTTTTCCTACGCCCCGAAAGACGGTCCGGCCTATATCAAGGTCGGCGGCGAAGACGACCGGTATTTAGTGGGGCGGGACGTCATGGACAACCGCCTGTCTGTCAACGTGGGAAATTACGGCGTTGAATATCGTATCGGACTGCGCACGAAGGGGAAGGGAGACCTGCATTTGTACTTTAATCCCCAGGGCGGTGAATATGCCGGCGTAATGGAAGTCACGTATAATCAGGGAAAAAAGGACGAGGTACGGAAAATCGTCGAGCTTCCTCCCCATGCCCTCAGCATTGGCAAGGAGGACGTGTACAGCATGCAGTATGTCGATACATTCAGGGCCGGAACGGATGTGAACCTTCGGTTTATGCCGCCAGGCGCGGCGAACTTGCCGGTGCGCTTCATCGTAGTGCCTGACGAAGATTTGCGGTCTATTGCCGGAGAAGCGAAGACAGATGCATAAGTAATGTTTACGGATAACAAAAAAACTCCCGAAAGGGAGTTTTTTTGTTGCCTTGCGGCCGTTTCTATTAAAGCGCAGGTTCTGTGCCGAACCATTTTTTGTATAATTTGGCGTACGTGCCGTCGGCTTTCAATTCCTTCAATGCGTTGTTTACCTTTTCACGCAATTCGGGTTTTTCTTTGCTGACGGCCATGGCGACGTTGCGGTCCTTGATCAAATCGCCGACGAGCTTCAGGCTCTTGTCGCCGCCCTGTTTTAAGTAATACATGGCGACAGCGCTGTCGATCGATACGGCGTCGCACGTACCGGCTTCCAGTTCCATCCAGCCCTGGCTGTTCGTGTCGAATTCTTTGACCGTTGCGCCGTGTTCCTTGGCGTAGAAGGCCGCCCGAGAGCCGACCTGGGCGCCGACGGTCTTGCCGGCCAAGCTTTCGTAGCCCGTAATATCCGTGTTGTCCTTGCGGACGACGACGGTATAGCCGCCGCTGAAGTATACGTCGGTAAAATCAACTTGCTTCTTCCGTTCCTCCGTTGCGTCCATGCCGGCGGCGATGAGGTCGATCTGGCCGCTCTTCAAGGCCGGGATCAAGGCGTCGAAGCCGAGATTTTTGACTTCCATCTTGTAGCCGATTTTATCGCTGATAGCCTGGAGGAGGTCGATGTCGAAGCCTACGTCCTTGCCGTCTTCGGTAAATTCAAAAGGCGGGAAGGTCGGTTCCGTGCCGACGATGAGCACTTTTTCTTGGCTGGCGGCGCCTTTATTGTCCGCAGAATCGCTGCCGCAGCCGGTGAAGAGAGACACCGCGGCGACAGAGGCGGCGAGTATGGAAAGATATTTTTTGTTCATGTTGAACACCCCTTACAAAGTAAAATTACGCAAGTTCGCTTAAATCCTGCATGATTTGAACGTGAGGCAGACTGGCAAAGGCGGAAGCGCCGGTCGTGCCCGTCGTCACGGCGGCGAAATCGACGCCGGCGCGAAGGGCCGTTTCGGCGTCGATAAGGCTGTCACCAACGTATAAGATGTCGGACGGCGCGAGATTGAAGCGCCGCTGAATCTGCTGAATCCCTTCGGGAGACGGCTTGGCCTCGCTGACATCTTCCATGCCGATGACGCAGTCGACGAGCGATTCCAGATGTTCCTTTTCAATGGTCTGATTGATGCGCGACCGGGTCTTGGACGACACGATGCAGCAGCGCGCCCCCTTGGCCTTCAAGCGGCGCAGCATAGGCACTGTCTGCGGGTACAAATGCGTATTATCTACCATGTAATAGTCGGAATAGCGGACTTTATACAGGTAGATGAGCTCTTCGATTCGCTCCGGATTCGTTTCGCCCGTCAGCCGGGCCATGGCGTCGTACATCGTCATGCCGATAGTCCGGCAAATGTCTTCGCGCGGAACGGGGCCGTACCCCTCGTCGGCAAACAGCATCTCAAAGCACATGACGATGCCCTGCTCCGAATTTGCCAGCGTATAATCAAAATCAAAAATATACGTCGTATACATAGAGATTATTTATCAGCAGGCGGTTCTACGCCAAACCATTTTTTGTAAATTTGGGCATACGTGCCGTCGGCCTTGATGTCGGCAAGGGCCTTATTGACCTTTTCAAGCTGCTCCGGTTTTTCTTTGCTGATTGCCATGGCCAGTCCGTCGTTGAGAACTTCCGATTCCCCGACGATCTTCAAGTCCTTGTCGCCGCCTTGCTTTAAATAGAACAGGGCGACGGAGGTATTGATGACGACGGCGTCGCAGGTGCCGCTGTTCAATTCCATCCAGCCCTGGCTGTTAGCGTCGTACTGCTTGACCGTTGCTGCACCGTGTTCTGTTGCGATGTCGACAGGCTTCGTGCCGACCTGGGCGCCGACGACCTTGCCCTTCAAGTCGTCAAAGCCGTTGATCGTCGTATTGTCTTTGCGGACGACGACGGAATAGCCGTCAAAGAAATAAGGCGTAGTGAAGGCGACCTGTTTAGCCCGTTCCTCCGTCGCGTCCATGCCGGAAGCGATCATGTCAATTTGGCCGCTCTTCAGGGCCGGGATCAAGGCGTCGAAGCCCATGCTCTTGACTTCCATTTTTACGCCCATCTTATCGCAGAGGGCCTGGGCTAAATCCAAATCGAAGCCGACGTATTTGTCGTTTTCCGTAAATTCAAAAGGCGGGAACGTCGGTTCCATGCCGACAATAAACGTGGCGTTTTCCTTTGCGGCGCCGGCGTTATCCGACGAACCGCAGCCGGCGATACATGCCGTCGCCGTCAAAGCCGCGGCAGCCAACATAAGTTGTTTCTTCATCATGTTACCATCTCCTATTGATGCGACTGTATGTCTATTCATCTGTTGCTTTTATAAATTATACTATATAATGCATGAATTTACCAGAATGAAGAAGAGAAGTTGTAAAATTAAATAGCGCGCTGCATAATATTCTTTATATGGACGAAAGTTAATACACGGCTCCATGGAAATGAGGCAAGAGATGCGTATCTCTTTGTAAAATTCTCTTGACAAAGTAAAGAGATAAAGCTTATAATATAAAAGCCGTTGAGGCAAGCCAGGAATTACGGAAAGTAATCGGTTGGGATTTGTCAAAAGAACTTCAAAAAAAGTGCTTGACAAGCCCGGACGAGTCTGGTAAGATATACAAGTCGTCGCGAGACGGCATGGCCTTTGAAAACTGAACAATGTGATACGAAACAATACGCCAGAGTGCGAGGTCTTAGCAATAAGATTTC
>NZ_NFIY01000015.1:0-62391 GCF_002163455.1 Megasphaera sp. An286
TGATTGCTCCTTTGTTGATGATTTCTCGCAAAACCATTTTAACATGAAGCTTCACTATGGATTTTTGTTTTTTTGATTACCTGTTCAAATTCATTTTACAATTAACCCTTATTTGGCGATATGTGTTTGGCGGCCTATTTTTTCCGCAAGACGGCGGGAATGGGCGGAAAATCTATTCACCGGCTGTGGCTGGCGGCAGCCGGATATTTTTTACTGCTTCTGGGGCGGGAGCTCAGCTGGGGACGAGTCTTTTTCCCGACGGGAATGGACAGCCACGGCCCAACCTTTGTGTCCATGAATTCGATTCCCGGCCATGAAATGATACACGCCGCTATCGGCGTATACACGGCCGTCGTATTTTGCTCTCTCGTCGCTTGTATGCCTTGGAAGAAAATTCTTCATGATATTCCCTTTCCCACCTTTTTATTCTGCGTCTTGGCGGCAGCGGCCATGCTGGCGTCATGCGGCGATAAGGGCTTGCTGTTTCATTCGTATATGGACGCCAACGTGGAAGAATTATCTGAATTATTGGTATACCTCATCCATGGGTATTTTGCCTGGTATTATTACGAATGGTTCCGGCGCCTGACGTAACAATAGCATATGCGGCTATACGAAATATTGCATGCTGCTTGCCCTGCGAGGCAGCATTTTGCCGTGCGGCGGCGGACTGTGATATCCCCTATGCAGGGGAGGGATGCATTATAGGTTACGCCGTAAATATATGGCATAATACAGCCATAAATTTGGTTGACATTGCTTATCGGTTATGTTACACTAACACAAGAGCTAGAAGCTAGCTGGAATTGTTTTTTTAGGAGGATTTCGTTATGCACGGAAAAGTAAAATGGTTTAGCGCAGAAAAAGGTTATGGCTTTATTGAAAGAGAAGATGGCGGCGATGTATTCGTACATTTCTCGGCTATCCAGGAAGAAGGCTTCAAATCCTTGACGGAAGGTCAGGAAGTTGACTTCGAAATCGTTGATGGCGCTCGTGGACCTCAGGCTGCTAACGTAGTTAAAGCGTAATAGCGTTCACAAAACCAAGTTCATAAATCGACCTTTTAACCGGTGACCCTGTTGTTGCCGGTTTTTTATATGCCCGTCGAAAGATAGGTTTTTCTAGGTCAAGAGGCGGCAAGCTGCACTGGCGGCATAAGGAAAAGAGAAAACGATTTGTATCCTGTGCCGGTAAAAAATATACTGCAACTATTTATATGCGTATGGAATAATCGGCGTAATTATGCGGATTTATAGCTGTATGTCAGTTGATACATGCATTAATTTGTATAAAATGTGCATAAAAACTTGAAAAGTTATACTGTCTGTGCTATGATATGCACAGACAGTATTGTTTTTCAAGTTTGGAGGATGCATAGAATGAAACACGCAAATAGTTTTGCTGAGTATACGGCAGATGAAATCAAAGGAATCTTATTGTTAGCCGAAAAAATCAAACAGAATCAGAAAGCTTATTCCCATATTCTGGAAGGCAAGAAATTATACACCTTGTTTGAAAAAACATCGAATCGGACCTACCTGTCCTTTGCTATCGGCATGGAAGAATTAGGCGGCCGTCATTACAATCAGAAATGGGCGGACAGCAATTTCACCATCGGCGATTTGGGCAGTGAGGTAAAATATGTCTGCCGCAACGTCGACTGCATCATGGGCCGGTTTAAGAAAGCCGAAACGACGCATGGCTTTATGAAGAACGCCACCGTTCCGGTCATCAACGGTTGCGACAATACGTTCCATCCGACGCAGGCCCTGGCCGATATGCTGACCCTGTATGAAAAGACGGGCCGCTTTGACGTGAAGGTACTGTACATCGGCGCGAAAAACAATACGTACAATTCCCTGAGCGAAATCGTCGCCAAGCTGGGCGGCACGATGTACGGTTTGACGCCGTTCAGCCAGGTCATGGCCGTAGGCGACGAATTTTACGACGAATTGAAGCAGACGGGCCATTATATCGAAGTGCCGACGGATATTTCCCAGGCCGACTTGAAAAAAATCGTCGCCGACGTAGACTGCGTATATACCGATACATGGGTAGATATGGAATTTTTCACCAATCCCGAATATAAGGAAAAGAAAGAATCCATCATCAACATGATGATGCCGTACCAGATCAACGCGGACCTGCTCGAAGGGACGGATACGATGGTATTCCACGATATGCCGATTCACCCGGGCTTTGAAATTTCCCAGGACGTCATGGAGGCCCATATGGAAACGATTCTCGACGAAGCGGAAAATCGCCGCCATGCCGAAAAAGGGCTGCTCGTGTACTTGATTACAGGTACCTTAGACTGGTAAGATCCTTCTCGTATTAGCCATATATGCAACACACCCTATACAGCGCGTTTCAGGCAAAATCGCGCCGTACAGGGTGTGTTTTCATTTGATCTATTCGCTCTGTTTTCCTTCTTCCTGAAGGTGGCGGCTGTAGGCTGCCAGACGCTCTTCCAGCGTGCCCGTATGAAGCTCGAACAGGTGGTTGTCGTAGTCGTAAAAATAAAGGGAACGGCCCTCGCCGGGGATGCGGCTCCGCGCCTCCCGCATGGGAACGCCGGCCTTCGTCAGCCGCTCTTTATAGGCCTCAAACTCGCCGTCGCTGATTTGGAAGGCAATGTGGTTGTACGTTTGTTCCGGCAGGGACGGCCCTTCCATGATGACGAGCCATAAGGAGCCGACGAGGAAAAATCGTTCCCGCGACAGGGAAAAGGTACGGCTGCCGCTGTCGTAGACGATGCGGGCGGAAAAGATGGTCTGAAAAAATTCTGTCGCTTTGTCCAGATTCTGAACGATAAATGTCATGTGGCTGACGCCGGAAATCATAGGCGATCCCTCCTGTGTGAGTTTGTTTTACTATACTATACCATGACCGATGAAGGCGCACAAGGCCTCAGGGAAGAAAGGCGTTCCAGCTTCGGAAAGGGCCTCGACAAGACGGAGAGTTTTTGATAGTGTATATATGAATCTTTTAATAGGATATAGAGGGGGATAGTGCATGAGAATTTTAGTGGCAATGGAAGTCCATGAAGAACATGTGCGTTGGATTGAAGAGGCCGCGCAGGGCCATGAGGTCGTGTATTGCCCCGTCAAGGGGCTGGTCAGCGCCAGCGTATCAGAAGAAGAATTAGCCAAGGCCGACGTTATCATCGGCAACGTTGTGCCTGCCCAGCTGCGCCATGCCCGCAGGCTGCGCTGGCTTCAGCTCAGCAGCGCCGGCGCCGACGCATACTGCAAGGACGGCGTCATGCCGGCCGGAGCGGCCCTTACGAATGCGACAGGCGCTTTCGGCCTGGCCATAGCGGAGCATATGACGGCCCTGGTTTTTGCCATGATGAAAAAGCTGTACCGATACTACGACAATCAGAAAAACGCCGACTGGCATGACGAAGGCCAGGTAGAGTCGGTATACGGAAAAACGGTCCTGGTCATTGGATTCGGCGATTTGGGCCGCCAGTTCGGCAAGCGCATGAAGGCCATGGGTGCTCATGTCGTCGGCATGCGCCGCCGTAGTGGCGACGTGCCGACTGAAGCCGATGAAATGGGTACGATGGATAAGCTGGACGAGTATCTGGCCAAGGCGGATATTGTAGCGTCGTGCCTGCCCAACACGGCGGAAACGTATCACTTGTATACGAAGGAACGCTTCGACGCCATGAAGAAGGGCGCTTATTTTATCAACGTCGGCCGGGGCAGCAACGTCGTGCAGGACGATTTGTGCGCCGCTGTCCGCAGCGGGCACTTGGCCGGCGCTGCCGTCGACGTGACGGAGCCGGAGCCGCTGCCGGCAGACAGCCCGATGTGGCACACGCCGGGGCTTTACGTTACGCCTCACGTATCGGGCGGATACCATTTGCAGGCTACGCACGACAACATCGTCCGCATTGCCGCTGCCAACCTGCGTCATTTCCTGGCCGGCGAGGCGCTGGAAAACGTCGTCGATTTCGCCACTGGATATAAGAAATAAGGGAAAACACATGAGAAAACCCGCAGTAACGCGAGATAGTATTCGCTGTTACTGCGGGTTTTTCGGCCGAATAATGGGTATCGTCCGGCTTCCTTTATCGATAAAGTGAGCCGTTCCGTTCGTCGTGTCGATGAGGGCTGCTTTGAAAGCTTCCGTCCGTTCCTGCGGAATTTGCAGGGTAAAGGTTACGGTGTCGGAAAAGGCGCGGTCGGCGACGAGGATATCGAAGGACGGAGTCATCCGTTCCAGCGTGCTGACGAAGGAGTAGGAGACGGTAACGTCGGCAATGTCGTAGGGCTTGTAATCGGCGATATCCGCTGCCTGAAGCCCCAGGGTGACGGCGTGGCTGTAGGCCCGGATCAGGCCGCTGGCGCCGAGCTTGACGCCGCCGAAGTAGCGCGTAACGACGACGACCGTGTTGGTAACGCCGCTTTTTTTCAGCGTTTCCAGCATAGGCCGCCCGGCCGTTCCTGACGGCTCCCCGTCGTCACTCGATTTCTGCAGGGCGCCGTCGACGCCGATTTGGTAGGCGTAGCAATTATGATTGGCATCCCAATACTGCTTGCGCAGTTTTTCAATGCACGCCGCTGCTTCTGCTTCGCTGCGGACCTCTGCCAGCGTCGCGATGAAGCGGGATTTTTTTACGATGTATTCCGTTTCGGTCCGGCCGTATACGGACGTGATAAAAGAAGTAGTCATAGATGATCTGTCCTTTGCACTATACTTTTCTCTTATCATATCGCATTTGGCGGCGTTTGACAAAGGGGAAGCGCTATTTCCGCATCGACAGGTCTTCGATGTTCAGCAGCGTTTCGATGGCTTGCTGCTGCGATTGCGGCAAGGCGTGGATCGCCCGGATGATGCGGCTGTCCTTTTCGGAAATCGAAGCGCAGTACTGACAGTCCGATTCGTGTTCCTTATCATCCTGACAGAACATTCCCGGCCTGCCGACTAAGATGCAGATAGGGATTTGGAAAAAGTCGGCCATTCGCAGCAATACGGAAATGTCAGGGGAATACAAGCCCGTCTCCCATGAATACACGGCTTGCTTGGACATGCCGAACAGCGCGCCGAATTCCGTCTGCGTCAAGCCTTTTTTCTTGAGGTAATACCTGATTTCTTGTCCTAGTGTCATAATGTAATCTCCCAGTGTGAACAAATGATACGTTATAGTGTACTGCCCTTATTATAAGGTGAATAGAAATGCAAGTCAATACAAAAATTGCATATTCCTTAATCTTGTCAAAAAATATCTGAATATTTAAAAGATAAGATAAATTCTATTACTGCAACTATTTACACTTAAATCATATAATATGCATACATATGAATAAAAATTCTATAAATAAGGCGTAAACACTGGGATTGTTAATAATAAAATATTATATATGCGATAAATATAATTTATATTGAAAAGAAAGTATATACTAAATCGTGGAGGCCTTTTTGGTCGGCTGCGCCCATCAGTTCCCGGGCAGAGTGCATGGCTAAGATAGGAATGCCGACGTCCATGGTCCGGATGGGTAGATTGGCTGATAAGAGGGAACCGAGAGTCGAGCCGCCGGGCATGTCGAAGCGATTGACGAACCGCTGGCAAGGAATATGGGCCCTGCGGCATAAGGCGACGACAGCGGCCGCCGCTTCGGCGTCGCCGGCGTAGGACTGGCTGGCCGCCGTTTTGAGAGCGACACCTTGGCCGAGGCGGGGCATGTTGGTAATGTCGCACTTTTCCGGTACGTTGGGATGCATGGCGTGGGCGACGTCGAGGGACAGGATGAAGGCGTCGGACGCGTCGATGCGATACTCCCGGCGCGTATAGCCGAGGGAGGCGTAGAGTTCTTCTAACAGGGCGGGGAAGGCCTGGGACAAGGCGCCCTGTTTCGTCCGGCTGCCAACCTCTTCATTGTCGAACAGGGCGACGACGTGGAGGCCGTCGTGTCCCTTGCTTCGGACCAGACTGTCGACGCAGGCGTAGGCCGACGTCAGGTTATCCAGGCGGGGAGAGGAAATGAATTCGTTTTTCAGCCCCATCAGGCAGCCTTCTTCACACAAGTACACCGTAAGGTCGTAAGATAAGATATCCTCGGGCCGGCAATGGCATTCGGCGGCGAGAAATTGGAGAAAATAGGAGGCGTCGTCGCCTGGCCCCGTCAATGTCATGAGAGGCAGCATGTCTTTTTGAGGATTCAGGGCTACGCCGTCGTTGACATGGCTGTTCATGTGTATGGCCAGGCGGGGAATCGTCAGCAGGGGACGCCTGGCGTCGATCAGATGTACTGCCGGCTTGAAGGGATCGTCGCTGGCCACGGCTACCTTGCCGGCCAGGGACAGGGGCCTGTCGAGCCACGATTCGCGGATCATGCCGCCGTAAATTTCGACGTTGAGCTTTCCGTAGCCTTTTTGCGCCAGCGCCGCCGCCGGTTTGACGCGGAGGCAGGGAAAATCCGTATGGGCTGCGGCGATGCGCAGGTTAGCCCGCGGGTCAGGGCC
Organism: Megasphaera sp. An286; assembly: GCF_002163455.1. Lineage (NCBI taxonomy): Bacteria > Bacillati > Bacillota > Negativicutes > Veillonellales > Veillonellaceae > Megasphaera > Megasphaera sp. An286. The sequence continues at coordinate 6,475 of NZ_NFIY01000015.1, forward strand.
AATTGTAAAGGCGATGAGGCTGGAATCGTAAAGGGAAATATAATATCCCTGACGAGGCTCCAGCTGCCAGGGCTCGTTCCAGCGCAGTTCCCGGAACCCTGCTTCCTTCAAGATGGCCGCGCTGGCTTTTACGGTGTGATAGGGCGAAGTGGCTTGGCTGATAAAATGCAGCAGGCGCTGCGAAAGATGTATGTCAGAGTATGTCATAATCGTACCGTCCTTTTCTGGAAAACTAGTATATCTTGGTATTTATTATAGCATATCTGGGAAATATGCGTTTAGAAAGGACATTTGCACGAATAAGCATGACGAATAGGGGAGGAAGCAGAAGGTTTCAGGAATTGCATGCTTTTTACTGTCTTTAATGAAATCATGCATTGAGTTTAAATAAATAAATTTGATAAAAGAAATTTCTTTAAAAATATCAAACAACAAGCAGATAAACATTGACATAAGTAAAGTGAGAAGTTTATAATAAGTATTGTAATTTGATGTATGCGAAAAAGGTATACTGAGCGGAACGCATGCGATGGTTAATGGCGGTGTATTTTCCTGACGAACAGCCGTTTCAGGGCATATGCCGCCGAAAATTTATGATGACAGAGGTGACGTAGTATGAGTGAACAAAATGCGAAAGTCGTTCGTGAAGATTTGAACCGCGGCCTGCAGGAAAGGCACATCCAGCTGATTTCCTTTGGCGGGGCCATCGGCGTCGGCTTGTTCTTAGGGTCGGCGTCGGCTATTGAAAAGGCCGGTCCGGCTGTCGTCGTAGCTTACATTATCTGCGGCCTGGCTATTTTCTTCGTCATGCGGGCTATGGGCGAAGTCGTTGTCGAATATCCCGTATCGGGCTCCTTCAGCGCCCATGCCTATCAATTCTTGAATCCCTTGGCCGGATATATTTCCGGATGGAATTACTGGTATTTCTGGATTGTTACCTGCATGGCTGAGATTACGGCCGTCGGCGTGTACATGCATTTCTGGTATCCCGACTTGCCCCAGTGGATATCCTGCCTGGCTGCGCTGGCTATCATGACCTGTGCCAATTTGATTTCCGTCAAGGCTTACGGGGAATTTGAATTCTGGTTCGCCCTTATCAAGATTATTACCATCATCTTCCTTATCATTACGGGCGGCGCCATGATTTTCTTCGGCTTCGGAAATAACGGCGTGGCTGTCGGCCTCAGCAACCTGACGGCGCACGGCGGCTTCTTCCCCAACGGCTGGGAAGGCGTGTTCGGCACGCTGGTCATGATTTCCTTCGCTTACGTCGGCATCGAGGTCATCGGCGTGACGGCCGGCGAAGCCCACAATCCGGCGAAGACCCTGTCCGGAGCGATCGACAAGGTGCTGTATCGAATCCTTTTGTTCTACGTACTGGCCTTATTGGTCATCATGGCTATTTATCCTTGGAACCAGCTCGGCCATCAGGGAAGCCCCTTCGTCATGGTATTTGAAAAATTAGGCATCAGCAGCGCGGCTCATATCATCAATTTCGTCGTCATTACGGCGGCTCTGTCTTCGTGCAACTCCGGCATTTACAGTACGGGGCGCATGCTGTACAACCTGTCCCTGCAGGGGAAGGCGCCCAAGTCGCTGAGCGTCGTCAGCTCTCATAAGGTGCCGTACCGCTGCATACTCGTATCCGTATTGTTCATGCTTATCGGCGTCGCCATGAACTATTTCCTGCCGGCGCAGGTATTCGTCATCGCTACGTCTATCAGCTCCTTCGCCTGCATGATTACGTGGAGCCTCATCTTGTTCAGCCAGATGAGCTATCGCAAATCGCTGAGTCCGGAACAGCGGAAATCTATTCGCTATAAAATGCCCTTATCGCCGTATTCTAACTATTTTGCACTCCTCTTTTTCGTCGTCGTCGTCATCTCGGCGGCCTTCGACGCCACGACGCGCATCGCCATTTTTGCGACGATCGTGTGGGTAGCGGCCTTGCTGCTCGTCTATTACGGCACGGGCGTTCATAAGGCGGAAAAAATCCGTTTCGAGCATTATAAGGGAGACGCCGTGGACCCGTCCAACCGGTAGGCCCGAATCTTGAAAAAGACGATAGCGTGCAGTATAGTTATAGTAGAAATCATATAAGCAACGTAGGGAAAGCAGTTGCCGGTCAGGACGACTGGCGGCTGCTGTTCCTTTTTAGACAGGATGGTGACAACCCATGGATGTACTGGAATTAACGGAGGATTTTACGAAACGGCCTGTGTGGGCCCAAATTGATTTAGACGCGGCGGCGTATAATATGCAGCATATTCGTCAGGCCGTCGGGCCGGATACGCTGATTACGTCTGTCGTCAAGGCCAACGCCTATGGCCACGGCGCGGTAGAGCTGGCGAAGGTGTTTTTGGAAAACGGAGCGGATCGGCTGGCCGTTGCCTGCGTCAGCGAGGCCGTAGAGCTGCGGCGGGCCGGCATTACGGCGCGCATCGTCATCCTGGGCCATACGGATGGCCGCCGGGCGCGGGACGTCGTGCTGTACGGCATCGACGCCGCCGTATTTCATTATCAGGATGCAGTCCTGTTTTCCGAAGAAGCGCAGCGGCAGAATCAGACGATACATGTTCACATCGCCGCCGATACGGGTATGGGACGCATCGGCTACCGGCCCAGTGAAGAAAGCATCGCAGAAATCAAGAAGATCGCAGCCTTGCCTCATGTAGCCATTGAGGGGCTGTTTACGCATTTTGCCGTCGCCGATATGGCTGGCGACGAGTCGGTGGGCTATACGAAAAAGCAGTACGAAGCCTTTGCCTGGTTCTGCCGGCGGCTGGAGGAAGAAGGCGTTCCCGTTAACGTCCGCCATTGCTGCAACAGCGCCGGCACGGCAGTGTATCCCGATTTCCGCTGCGACATGGTGCGGCCCGGCATTATCCAGTACGGATACAATCCGTCCGACGAAGTGCCGGTCCCGTCTTTTACGCCCCGGCCGGTCATGTCCCTGCGGTGCTGCGTGACTCACATCAAGACGATTGAACCAGGCGATACGGTCAGCTATGGCCGTCACTTTACGGCAAAGCGGCCGACGGTCATTGCGACGCTGCCGCTGGGATATTCCGACGGCTATCCCCGCGTCTTGTCCAATCGGGCTGAGGTCCTCGTCCATGGACGGCGGGCACAGCAGGTCGGCAATATCTGCATGGATCAGTGCATGATCGACGTGACCGACATTCCCGGCGTTCAAATCGGCGACGAAGTCGTGTTGTTCGGACAGCAGGGCGGCGAAGCGATTCTGTTGGAAGAAATTGCCGGATTGATCGGCACGATAGATCATGAAATTCTCTGCAATATTAACCGCCGCGTCCCCCGCGTGTATATTCAAGGGGGAAAGGTCGTTAAGCGCGTAGAATATCTATTCGAATAGGCTCGGCAGCAGGCCATTGAGGATGGGCCGCTAAATACAGGTTCTCAATATAGGCGCGGCAGGACGTACGTTGCTTTGTACGGACTGCCGGGCCTATTTTTTGTTGCTTATTCTGCGGCCCCTATGGTATTATATAATGTAAACCTCAATGGGGCATCCTTGCCATAACGCAAGCCCTGATAGAGCGTCATTGCAGATATATTCGTGGAAACGGAGAGAACCTACATTGGATATTATAGAAAATAAATTCTACTTTTTGCTTACATATGGATGTCAGATGAACGAGTCCGACAGCGAGCGCTACGCCGGCCAGCTGGAATCGCTGGGGTATCGCCGGACGGAAGACATGGATATGGCCGACGTCGTCCTGCTCAACACCTGCTGCGTCCGCGAGACTGCCGAAGGAAAGATCCTGGGAAAAATCGGCGAGCTCAAGCACGTCAAGCAGCATAACCCGAACCTCATCATCGCCGTCACTGGCTGCATGGCCCAGGAATGGCAGGACCGCCTGTTTGAACGGGCGCCGCACATCGATTTGGTCATCGGCACGCATAATATACACAAGCTCATCGAGCTTATTCGGGAACGGCAGGCTAATTCAGGCCATTATTTGGAAGCCGACATGACCGTACCGGCCTTTCACGATTTGCCGACGAAGCGGTTCCAGAAATTCTTCGCCTGGGTGCCGATTATGAACGGCTGCAATAAATTCTGCACGTACTGCATCGTTCCCTACGTGCGGGGCCGCGAAGTAAGCCGGCCTATTGCCGACATCGTCAGGGAAATCGAGGAGATTGCCAAAGAAGGCTATAAGGAAATTACCCTGCTGGGGCAAAACGTCAATTCGTACGGGCTGGATTTAAAGGACGGCACCGATTTTTCGGCCCTTCTCCAGGCCGTGGACCGTATCGACGGCATCGAACGGGTGCGGTATATGACCAGCCATCCCAAGGACATGACCTTTGCCATGATCGATGCTATCGCCGACAGCAAGAAGGTCGTCAACCACATGCACCTGCCGATTCAGAGCGGTTCCGACGAGCTGCTGAAAAAAATGAACCGGGGCTATACGGTAGACCAATATATGGAACTGGTAGAATACGCCCGCAAGCGCATCCCCGACCTGGTTCTGACGACAGATATCATCGTCGGGTTCCCCGGCGAAACGGAAGAAATGTTTTGCCAGACTCTGGATCTGCTGAAACGGGTTCAGTACGACATGGCTTACACCTTCATTTATTCGCCTCGCACGGGGACGCCGGCAGCCAAGATGGATCATCAGATTCCCCAAGAGGAAAAGAGCCGCCGCCTGCAGCGCCTCATGGACGTGCAGAACGTATATAGCCTGCAGCTGAATCAGGCTATGGAACATAAGGAATACGAAGTCATCGTCGAAGGGCCGACTAAAAACGACGAAAACCACTGGTTCGGCCGGACGACGGGCAATAAGATGATTATATGGGAACACGACGGGTCCGCAGCCGTAGGCGACACCGTAAAGGTCGCCGTCGATAAGGGGCAGACCTGGGTATTGAAAGGACATTTAATTCATTAAGGAGGCAGCGCGTTGGCTGATACAGTAAAGTTGACTCCTATGCTTAAGCAGTATTTGGAGGTCAAGGCTCAATGTCCGGATAAGATATTGTTTTTCCGGCTTGGCGATTTTTATGAAATGTTTAACGACGACGCTTTGACGGCATCGCGGGAATTGGATTTGACGCTGACTGGACGGGGCGTCGGAAATAAGGAACGGGTTCCTATGTGCGGCGTGCCCTTCCACTCGGCCGACACCTACATCGAGCGGCTGGTCCACAAGGGCTACAAGGTGGCGATCTGCGAGCAGATGGAAGACCCGAAAACGGTCAAGGGCATCGTCAAGCGCAAGATCATCAAGGTCATCACGCCGGGGACAATTACCCTGGAAAATGCCGTAGCCTCGAAAAAGAACAACTATATCAGCTGCGTCTGCGCGCGCGACACGTCGATTGCCGTCGCCCTGATGGACGTGACGACGGGAGAATGCCTGTGGTCCCTATGCAACGCCGGCGCTATGGACGACGTGCTGTTTGATATTTTTTCGGTATATGAGCCGAGCGAGCTCATATACGCCCATATGGACGAATACATGGACGCCGTCCAGGCTTATCTGCGCAGCCGGCTGGCCCAGTGCGCAGTGACGCCCTTTGCCGCTGACGATGCCGCCGACTACGAAGCGGTCGCAGTCCGGTATTTTGGGGCGGAAGCGGTAGAGGAAGCGAAGGGAGCAGCGGCCTGCATCGGCATGCTCCTGACCTATGTCGGCGAAGTCATGCAGTCCGATATCGGCCATATCAATTCGCTGGAACGCATTGACAACGATCGCCGTCTGGTCATCGACGCTGCCAGCCTGCGCCATCTTGAAATTACGCAGAACGTCCGCGACGGCGGCCGCAAGGGCACGCTCCTGTCGATTTTGGACAAGACGAAGACCGCTATGGGCGGCCGGCTGCTGCGCAAGTGGCTGGAAGCGCCTCTGGTGCGCATGGCCGATATTACGATGCGGCAGGACGCCGTCGAAGAGATTCTCAGCCATGAAATCATGCGGCAGGATCTGGCCGATACGATGGACCGGATTTACGATTTCGAACGCATCCTGACCCGTATCGAAACGGGGACGGCCAGCCCGAAGGACCTGGTGGCCCTGCGGGAATCTTTAGCGGCGATACCCCAACTCCGGCATATCCTTGAGCAGGCCGGCTCGGACCTGCTCCAGCGCCTGTGCGGCCGGATCCAGACGCACGACGATATGTACGACCTGCTGTGCCGCAGCATCAAGGACGATCCGGGATTGGTTATCCGCAACGGCGGAGTCATCCGCGATGGTTATTCAGCCGAGCTCGATGAAATCCGCTCTATTGCCGCCAACAGCAAGGCCTATTTGAAGGAGCTGGAAGAGCAGGAAAAAGAAAAGACAGGCATCAAGATGAAAATAGGCTATACGAAGGTATTCGGCTATTACTTTGAAATTTCCCACGCCAATACGAAGCCTATTCCCGATTACTATGTGCGCAAGCAGACGCTGGTCAACGCCGAACGGTATATCACGCCGGCGCTGAAGGAGTTTGAAGTCAAGGTGCTGACGTCGCAGGAACGGATGCTGGAGCTGGAATACCAGCTTTTCGGCCAACTCCGCAGGGACATACAGGGCCATATCCGGGAAATGCAGCAGACGGCTCGGGCCATCGCCCGTGTCGACTGCTTGTACAGCCTGGCCTGCGCCGCCCATGACAACCACTATATACGGCCGGGCCTGAATACGAAGCAGGCCGTGCAGATCAAGGACGGCCGCCATCCGATTATCGAAAAGTTCCTGAAGGACGAGCTGTTCGTGCCGAACGACGTGACGCTGAACCACAGCAGCCATGAAATCCTGGTCATCACCGGCCCGAATATGGCTGGCAAGTCGACGTACATGCGGCAGGTTGCCGTCCTGGTACTCATGGCTCAGACCGGCTCGTTTATCCCGGCCCGCGAGGCGTCTATCTGCCCGGTAGACCGTATTTTCACCCGCATCGGCGCCAGCGATGACATCCTGAGCGGCCAGAGCACCTTCATGGTGGAAATGAAAGAGGTATCCTATATTTTAAGCCACGCGACGGAGCGCAGCCTTCTCGTCCTCGACGAAATCGGCCGGGGCACAAGTACCTTTGACGGCATGTCCATCGCCCGGGCTGTCATCGAGTATTGCCTGAAGCACATCCACGCCCTGACGCTCTTCGCCACCCATTACCACGAATTGACCGACATGGCCGACACGTCGGAAAAGATAAAGAATTACACCGTAGCCGTAAAGGAACGGGGCAAGAATATAAAATTTTTACGACGTATCATTCCCGGCGGCGCCGACCGCAGCTACGGCCTGCACGTAGCCCGGCTGGCCGGCCTTCCCGAAAGCTTGCTGAAGCGGGCCGACGTCATCCTGTCGGAGCTGGAGTCCCAGGGAGCCGTGGCGACGCCGGTGACTAAAAAAGAAAGCCGTCCGCCGGCGGACAGCCTGTTTACCGATCCCGTGCTGGAGCGGCTGTTGTCCGTTGACGTGTCGAGTATGACGCCTATTGAAGCGATTTCATTTCTCTACTCCTTGCAGAAAGAAGCTAAAGAAGGGAGCGGCATGAATTGAGTTCTATTATAAATTTGCTTGACGAGGCGACGCGCAATAAAATTGCCGCCGGCGAAGTCGTAGAGCGGCCGGCGTCGTGTGTCAAAGAATTGGTGGAAAACGCCATCGACGCCGGCGCGTCGGCTATCGAAGTGGAAATAGCCGATGGCGGCCAGTCGTATATGCGCGTTACCGACGACGGCTGCGGTATGAGCCCCGAAGACGCGCGCAAGTGCATTATCCGCCATGCGACGAGCAAGATCAGCGCCGTCGAAGATATCTTTGCCATCAGCTCGCTGGGGTTCCGCGGCGAAGCCGTACCCAGCATCGCCGCCGTATCGCATATGCAGATTACGACGCGCCGGCCCGACGACGACTTTGCTACGCATCTCCTTCTCGACGGCGGCGAAATTACCAGCGAAGACCAGATCGGCGCGCCTGTAGGCACGACGATGGAAGTGAGCGATTTATTTTACAATACGCCGGCCCGCCGCAAATTTTTGAAGAGCGAGCGAACGGAAAGCTCTAAGATCAGCGAAATGATTACTAAGCTGGCCTTATCGCATCCGTCCATTGCCTTTACCTTTACGAATAACGGCCGGACGACGCTGCATACGGGCGGAGGCGGCGAGCTGAAGGAAACGATAGCCAATATTTACGGCGCGGCGCTGGCGAAGGAAATCTTCTCCATTTCCCATGACGACGGCGACATCGCCGTCGAAGGCTACGTAGGCAAGCCGTCGGTATTAAAGAGCACGCGGGCCTGGCAAACCTGCATCGTCAATGGCCGCATCGTGCACAACCCCCTCATATTTAAGGCCGTGGAAAACGCCTATCACGCCATGTTGCCCAAATCGGGCTATCCCTTCGCCATGATTCACATTCACATGGACCCGGCGGCGGTAGACGTCAACGTCCATCCGGCCAAGACGGAAATAAAATTTGCCGACGAACAGGCCGTGTATCGGGCCGTATACCACAGTATCATTACGGCCCTGGTAGCCCAGGAAAAGCCGGAAGACATTGCGACGAACATCGATATGCCGCCGCAGCAGATACAGCGCAGGGAAGCGGAGGAAGAGGCGTTGGAGCTGAAAGAGCAGACGGCGGCTCCGCCGGCACAAGCCCAGGAACTTCCCTTTGAGGACCTTTCGCCCCTGCCGCAGCGGCGCGCCGACGCTGTACAGGAACCGAGGCGTATGCCCGTGTGGGAAACGAGAGATGTCGTGACTCCCGTATACAGCCGTCAGGACGAGACGGGCAGAACGGCTGCGCGGTCGTCGGCCAATACATATGAGCCTTCCCGGTCTTCAGCTGACGATTGGGACGCCTTTAGCCGCGAACTGGCGTCGAAGGGGCAGGCGGCGCAGGACGACGCGCCGGTCATTACCTTCGACGGCGATGAAGACGTATTTATTCCTCTGGGCGAGGTAGCCGACTGCTTCATTATCGCCAAGAAGGGCCAGGATTTGTACATCATAGACCAGCATGCAGCCCATGAACGGATACGATACGACAAATTCTGCCGGCGGGCGGAGAAAATGCCCAGCCAGCAGCTTCTGACGGCGGAATTCGTGGAAGTCGACGGCGACGACATGACCTTGCTTCTGGAACGGCCGGACGTATTCGCCGATTTGGGCTATACCTATTCCGAGGCGGGGCCGTCGACGCTGCGCGTGGAAGAGGTTCCCTGCGACTTGCCGACGAGCCAGATAGCCGATTCTCTCGAGGATATCTGCCGGGCTCTTCACGAAAACGACGCCGTAGACAAGGCGGCGCTGCGCCATCGTTCCCTGGCGTATTTATCGTGCCACGGCGCGATCAAAGCCGGCGACGCGCTGAATATCCGCCAGATGAAGCAGCTGCTGGAGGACTTGTTCCATACGGATAAGCCCTACGTGTGCCCGCACGGCCGGCCGATTATCGTGCGCTTTACGCCGGACGAGCTGGCAAAATTATTCAAACGGACGTAGCGATGGAAAGAATATATGTAACGCCTTCGCTGAAGGCGAAAGATAAGCTGACTCAAGAAGCCCGCGTCTGGGCCGATGAAATCGGCGCCGTTTTCGTGCCGCGCCGGGGCCGGACGATGGAAGAATTGCAGGCTGCGTACGGAGAAGCTGTCCTCGTGTATACGTCGCGGGGGCCGCAGCTCACGCGGGCTGAGGGCACTCACTTTTTCAGCCTGAATATGGCGGAGCTCCGCATTCAGCATATTCGAAAGGGGCAGACGGATCATCTGCTCGAAGCTATCGGTGCGGAAGGGCCGATACGGCTCCTCGACTGTACCTGCGGCTTTGGCGCCGACGCGATTACGGCGTCTTTCGCCTTGCCTGCCGGTTCCGTCGTCCATGGGCTGGAAGCTTCGCCGTTGCTGGAAGCCGTGACCGAATGGGGCTGCCGGTATTTTTGTCATGAACAGGACGATGTGACGGCGGCCTTGCGGCGCGTCCAGGTGCGGAGGGGAAATTATAAGGACTATTTGGAAGACGCGTCGGCCCCTCTGTACGACGTATTGTATTTTGACCCCATGTTCAGCCGGCCTGTGGCGTCGAGCTGCCAATTCCAGCCCGTGCGGCCTATTATGGATCACGAACCGCTGACGGTGGAATCCCTGCGGCTGGCCGTCAAAAAAGCGCGGCGGCGCGTCGTCGTCAAGGGCCGGTATTTCCGCGAGCTCGAACAGGCGTTTCCGCAGATGAAGCGGTACGGCGGCAAATACAGCCGCGTCGGCTACGCCGTCTTAGACGGGGAGGCATAAATGGAGAAAGTAATTGCAATTATTGGCCCGACGGCCGTCGGCAAGACGGCCCTGAGCTTTTCCTTGGCCGAACATTTTCATACGGAGCTCATTTCCGGCGATGCCTATCAGATTTACAAGCACATGGACATCGGCACGGCCAAGCCGACGGCCGACGAGCTGCGCCGTTATACCCATCACCTCGTCGACATCGCCGAGCCGGACCAGCCCTATTCGGCGGCCTTGTTCTGCCAGATGGCCCGGAAGGCTATTTCCGACGTAGCGGCGAAGGGAACCATCCCCATTCTCGTCGGCGGCACGGGACTGTATGTCCAGGCCTTGCTGGAAGGATACAGCTTTGACAGCTCCGGCGCCGACGAGGCGCTGCGGCAGAAGGCCAGAGAGCGCATCGCCGCATTGCCGGAAGTCGAGCTGAAAGCCTATATTGCGGAGCAGACAGCGTGGCAACCTGCGGACTGGCATGAGCTGCTGTCGAATACGAACCGCCTCGTGCGCCTCCTGGCGGCGATTGAAAAGGGCGAAGGCCGGCAGCTCGTGCGGGCCGGAAAGGCGGAGGGCCTCGTGTACGACGCCTTCGTCGTCGGCTTGTCCCTGCCGCGAAGCGAATTGTACGAGCGCATTGAACGGCGCGTCGATTTGATGCTGGAAGCGGGTTGGCCCGAAGAGGTCAAAGGGCTGCTGGACGCCGGCGTGTCGTCGCAGTGCCAAGCCATGAAGGCCATCGGTTACGAAGAACTGGCATTGTACGCCCAAGGAAAGATGACGCTGGCAGATGCAGCGGAGCGCATTAAGATACGGACGCGGCGCTTTGCCAAGCGGCAGATGACCTGGTATCGCCGTATGCCCTATATACGCTGGTTTGAAAAAGAACGGTACCCTTCGGAAGAGGCGCTGGCTGACGACGTCATCGCCTGGATTGAAGGCAGATAATATATACATATTGTGAGAACAAATTAGAATCGTTCCTGCAAAGAGCAACGACAGGATGCAGGAAACGCAGCAGGAGAAAGGATCTGAGTTTTTGTCTATCGATTTGGAACATATCAGAAAGCAGGCTATGGCGGCCTGCGCCGCTCAGTTTGAACGGATTGACGCGATTTGCCTGCATAATACCCAGAAGGTACTGCAGGCGTATAGAGAATGCCAGATTTCGTCCTATCAGTTTGCCGGTACGTCCGGATACGGATACAGCGACATGGGACGGGAAAAGCTGGACGAAGTATTCGCTCACGTATTTAAGGCGGAAAAAGCCCTCGTACGGCCCCATTTCGTATCGGGGACGCACGCCCTGGCTACGGTGCTGTGCGCTCTCCTGCAGCACGGCGATACGATGATATCCCTCATCGGCGCGCCGTACGACACGATGCAGAGCGTTATCGGCTATGCCCACGAAACGCCGCATTCCCTGAAGGAAAAGGGCGTCATATATGATGAAGTGCCTTTGAAGGACAACGCCTATGATTTGGAAGGCATCCGGGAAAAAGTAGGGGCGGCGCAGCCGAAGCTGGTGCTGATTCAGCGTTCCCGCGGCTACAGCACGCGGGCGTCCTTGAAGATTTCCGATATCCGCGAAATCATTCAGACTGTCAAAGCCGTAAGCCCGCAGACGATCTGCTTCGTCGACAACTGCTACGGCGAATTCGCCGCCGAAGAAGAACCGATTGAAGCCGGCGCCGATATTATCGCCGGCTCGCTCATCAAAAACCCCGGCGGCGGCATTGCGCCGACAGGCGGCTACATTGCCGGCCGGGAAGATTTGGTCTCGGCGGCGGCGGACTATTTGACGGCGCCGGGACTGGGCGACGAACTCGGCTCCTATGCGGCAGGCTACCGCTTGTTCTTCCAGGGCTTTTTCATGGCTCCTCATGTGACGGCCCAAGCCATTAAAGGAGCCGTCTTTGCGGCGGCCGTCTTCACCCAGTTGGGATTCAAGGTATCTCCGCTGCCGGAAGAAGAACGGTACGACTTGATTCAGACGATTTATCTGGAAAATGAACAGAACATGTGCCTGTTTTGCCAGGGAATTCAGTCCTTCTCGCCAGTTGACGCCCACGTCACGCCGATTCCCGACGACATGCCCGGCTATGCCGACAAGATCATCATGGCTGCCGGCGATTTCGTGCAGGGCTCGTCCATTGAATTGTCGGCCGACGGTCCCATTCGCGAGCCCTATATGATTTATCTTCAGGGCGGCATCGTCTTTGAACACAACGTATTGGCCGTCATGAGCGCTGCCAAGTATATCAGCGACCATGCCGAAGGAGAACGGAATGATTAAGGAAGTCCTCGTCGTCGAAGGCCGCTCTGACGTGGCCCGCATTCAGGCCAGCGGCATCGACGCCGACATGATTACGACCGACGGGTTTAACCTGCGCCCGGATACGATCCGGCAAATACAGTATGCCTATGAAAAGCGGGGCATCATCATCCTGACCGACCCGGACAGCGCCGGCGAGCGCATCCGCAAGTATTTGACCGAGCGCTTTCCCGACGCCAAGCACGCTTTCATTCCCCGCAAGGACGCCATTGCCAACGGCGACCTGGGCGTAGAACAGGCATCGCCCGAAGCGATTCGCCTGGCCTTGGAAAAGACGCGCTGCGCCGTGTACGAGCCGGAAGAACAGTTTACGATGGCCGATGTCGTATTGGCTGATTTGAACGGCTCTCCCGAAGCGGCGGACCGCCGGGCTGCCGTCGGGGCTATTCTGGGCATCGGCTACGGCAATGCCAAGCAATTTTTAAAGCGCCTCAATCACTACGGCGTTACCCGCGCCGAATGGGAAGAGGCCCTCGCCAAGATAGAGGAGGTAGACGACAGTGAAAGACGTTGATTTGTCCAATCCCGACGTAGTCCGCTACGTCGTCAATCGCTTCGGCCTGCGCATGAACAAGAAGCTGGGCCAGAATTTTCTCATCCGCCACGCTGTCGTCGACGATATCGCCGCGGCGGCGGAGCTTAAGCCCAGCGATCCCGTACTGGAAATCGGGCCGGGCATCGGCACCCTGACCCAGGCGCTGGCCGAAACGGGGGCGGCTGTAACCGCCGTTGAGCTGGACGACCACCTGTTGCCCGTATTGGACAAGACGCTGGAGCATTACGACAATGTCCGCGTCGTCCACGGCGATATCATGCGCATCGACATTGCCGAAACGATGAACCATAAGCCTTTTAAGGTCTGCGCTAATCTGCCCTATTACATTACGACGCCGATTATCATGAAGCTCCTCGAGCAGAAGCTTCCCATTGAAAAAATCGTCGTCATGGTGCAGAAGGAAGTGGCCGAACGGATGGTAGCCGCGCCGGGCAGCAAGATATACGGGGCCTTGTCCGTGTCGGTCCAATACTACACGGATCCCCGGATGTTATTTGAAATTTCGCCGAAATGCTTTATGCCTGCTCCGGAGGTTACGTCGGCCGTCGTATCCATGGATGTGCGGCAGACGCCGCCCGTGCAGGTGCAGGACGAAAAACGGTTTTTCCAGGTCGTCAAGACGGCATTTTCCCAGCGCCGCAAGACCTTTTCCAATACCCTTAAATCGGCGGGCTTGTCGAAAGAGCAGATTGCCGGCATATTGGAAGCCAGCCGTATAGACGGCAGCCGCCGCGGCGAAACGATGAGCTTGCAGGAATTTGCCGACGTAGCCGACGCCTGGAGCCATATGGCGGCGGATGAAGGGAAGTAATATTTCTTTGAGGAGGATTCAGACAATGCCACAGATTATTTCGTTCGGCGGACATACGCCGCAGATAGACCCGACGGCATATATTGCCGAATCGGCTGTCATTATTGGCAACGTTACGATTAAAGCCGGCGCGAATATTTGGCCCCACACCGTGATTCGCGGCGACGAAAGCCAGATTATCATCGGTGAAAACGTCAGCATTCAGGACAATTCGACGGTTCACACCTATCCGGCCCTGCCCATGATCATCGGCGACAATACCCTCGTCGGCCACAACGTCATCCTGCACGGCCATTCGATTGGCAAGGGCTGCCTGATCGGCATGGGTTCCATCCTCATGGACGCTACGGAAATCGGCGACGAATCGATCATCGGCGCTGGCACGATGATTACGAAAAAGAAGGTCATTCCGCCCCGTTCCCTCGTATACGGCACGCCGGCCAAGGTAGTCCGCGAGCTGTCTCAGGAAGAAGTCGACGGCGTACAAAGCGAGGTCAAGCTGTATGCTGATTTGGGGGCAGAATACAAGAAACTGCAGGGGGAATAAGCCATGTTTTCCTATGAAATGCCGACAAAACTATACTTTGGCAAAGGCTGCGTAGCCGAAGCCGGCGACGACGTCAAAGCCTTGGGCAGCAAGGCCCTGCTCGTTACGGGCTGCCGTTCGGCAAAGCAAAACGGCTCCCAGGCTGCCGTCGTATCCCTGCTGGAATCCTTGGGCATCAAAAGGGTCTTGTTTGACGACGTAGAAGCCAATCCGTCTGTCGAAACGGTGCGCAAGGGCGCGGCTTTGGGCCGGCAGGAGGGCGTCGATTTCGTCGTCGGCATCGGCGGAGGCTCGCCTATGGATGCGGCCAAGGTCATTGCCCTGCTGTGTACGAATGAATTGGATGACACGGCCCTGTTCAGAGGTCCGTATAAAGCGCCGTTGCCGATCGTCGCCGTGCCTACGACGTCGGGTACTGGCAGCGAAGTGACGAAGATCAGCGTGCTGACGAATCACAGCGCCGGCACGAAACAATCGGTCAAGTCGCCGCTCTTATATCCGAAGCTGGCCCTGGCCGACCCGTCTTTTACGATGGAGGTGCCGGAAGCTGTCACGATCGATACGGCTATCGACGCCTTATCCCACGCCATAGAAGGATACATGGCCAAGGCTTCGACGCCGGTCAGCGACGTGTGGGCCGAAGAAGCCATGCGGTTCCTCGGCGTTCATCTGACGAACCTGCGCGGCCACTTGCCTTACGCTGTCCGCGAAGACCTCATGTACGCCTCGACCTTGGCCGGCATCGTCATTTCTCAGGCCGGCACGACGCTGGTTCACGGCATGGGTTATCCCCTGACCTATTATAAAGGCCTGTCCCACGGCCGGGCCAACGGCCTGCTCCTGCCGCAGTACATGAAGTTCATGGAAGAATCCATGGCCGACAAGGCGGAACGGGTATGGGAAATCCTGGGATTTTCTGACGCCGAAGACTTTGGAGCCTTTATGAAAGACCTCATGCCCGACGCCGTGGAGTTAAGCGCCGAAGACGTTGCGAAATTCACGGCCATGACGATGAAGACAAATTCCGTAAAGGCTACGGCCTATGACGTGACGGCCGGCGTAGTGTCTGATATCTACCAGGCTATACGAAGATAATATATGTAACGATAGGAGAGGGTGATTGCCTGAGAGGCGGGCAATCACTCTTTTTGTGAATGTTTGCTGACAAATAACGTACAGCCTATTTACATAATCTATGATATAATAGCCTATATGTATTACTTGGATTGGCTTGTAAAGGAGGACTCATGGCAGAATTATTAGCGCCGGCAGGTTCGCTGGATCATGTGCTGTCGGCTATTGACGCCGGGGCGGACGCCGTGTATTTAGGCGGCAAGTCGTTTAACGCCCGCAAGTTTGCCCATAACCTTTCCGATGAGGAATTAGCCGAAGCCGTGCGCATTGCCCATGTGTTCGGCGTACGGATATATGTGACCGTCAACATCGTCATGGCCGATAAGGAGCTGAAGGCTCTGACGGGCTATTTGAAATATTTGGATTCTATCGGTGTAGACGGCATCATCGTGCAGGATTTGGCCGTTGCCGCCATAGCCCGCAAGGTCGTGCCCAATCTGCCCCTGCACGGCAGTACGCAGATGACCGTCGCCGATTTGGACGGCGTACGCTTTTTGGAACGACTCGGCTTTACGCAGGCCGTCCTGGCCCGGGAAGTATCCCTTGATGAAATCCGGGAAATCTGCAGTCATACGACCATGGCTATTGAAGTGTTTATTCACGGCGCATCGTGTATGTCTTACTCGGGACAATGCCTCATGAGCAGCTTTATCGGCGGCCGCAGCGGCAACCGCGGCGCCTGCGCCCAGCCGTGCCGCCTGCCGTATAGCTTGACGAAAGACGGCAGTCCCTTGCTGAAGGAGGACGCCTATATCCTGAGCTTGAAGGATTTGAACAGCCTCGAATATATCGATGCACTCATGGATGCCGGCGTTTCTTCCTTTAAAATCGAAGGCCGCATGAAAGGATTGGGCTATGTCCGTTCCGTCGTACAGGCCTACCGCCGCGTCATGGACAGCCATTGCCGCTCGGCGCAGGAGCGAAGGGACGCCATGGCCGACGCAGTGCAGCTGACAGCGGAAAGCTTTAACCGCACGTATCAGCACGATTTCCTCGCCGGGACGGTAGGCCGCCGCACCCTTACCGAGCAGGGCGGCGGCAATCAGGGCCGGCGCGTCGGTATAGCCTCGGCGTATCGGGACAATGTCGTCGACGCCGTATTGGACGAGCCCCTGGCTGCCGGCGATATGATCAAAATCGTCGCGCCTGACGGACGGGAATGCATTGATGAAGTCCGCTCTGCCGTCGGTACGTTTTCTAATAAGAAACAATTTGTCCTGGAAATGCGCCGCAGCGATTTGCTGACCGGCGCCATATACCGCTTGGCCCGCAAGGAAGACCGGCAGAGCCATGCCGAAGGGCTGCAGCGGCGCATCGCCTTGTACTGCCACGTCGATGCAGACGGCGAAGGGCGGCTGCGGCTGACAGGCTGGGATGAAGCAGGTCATGCGGCGGACGTCATATCGGACTATGTCGTGCAGAAGGCTAAGAAACGTCCAGCCACGGCTGAATGGGTGAAGAGTCAGCTCGATCGCCTCGGCGATACGCCTTTTATGCTGGCCGACGCTACGATTTGGGATGAATCGTATATGATTCCGGCCAGCGTGCTCAACGAGCTGCGCCGCCAATGCGCCGATAAGCTGACCGAAGATATTCTGGCGGAGTACGTCCGCCCGTCGGCCGGGACGCCGTCTGCCGACTGCTTTGTCCAAGCCTCAGGCAATGGGCAGCCCATACCCTTATCCATAGCCGTCCGCTGCGATTCCATAGACGCCGTCCAGGCTGCCGCAGACAGCGGCGCCGACCGGGTGATTTTCGGCGGTGAATCGTACCATCACCATTCGTTTTCTGCCGCCCAGTGGCTGGAAGCCGTCCGCGTTGCCCATGAAGGCGGCGCGTCCTTGTGGGCGGCGACGCCCCGCGTCGTATCGCAGCGGCATAACGGGCTAGTGCGGCGTGAGCTGGAACAGGCCCTGCAGAGCGGCGTTGACGGAGTGTATGCCGGCTCTATGAGCGTATTTTCCATGCTGCGGGATATGGGGGCCGATATACCTGTATATGCCGACTGGTCGTTAAATATATTCAATAGCGCGGCGGCAGGCGAATACGTGCGGCTGGGTTGCGCCGGCATTACCGTGTCGGCCGAAGCGACGCTGCGGCAGATAGGGAAGATAGCCGAAGCGGTCCGCTGTCCCGTCGAAGCCGTCATAGCGGGACGGCTGGAAATGATGATTACCGAATCATGCGCCGTCGCGGCCTTCGCCGGAACGGGCCGCAAGGCTGGCTGCTCTGCTCCCTGTATGAAAGGCGGCTTTGCCTTGGAAGACAGGCGCAGCGAACAATTTCCCGTCGTGACGGATCAGTATTGCCTCAATCATATCCTGAACAGCAAGGAGCTGAACATGGCTCCCTATTTCAACGAGCTGAAACGGGCCGGCATTTCCGTACTGCGCATTGAAGGGCGGGGATGCTCTCCCGAATGGGTAGGCCGCGCGGCGAAGCAGTACGTCCGCCTCCGCGACGGATTGGAAACGATGGTCTTCGGTAAGGAAGACCGCGGTGTTACGCGAGGCCATTTTTTCCGCGGTATTTTATAAATCAGGAGTAACGAAAATAGATGAATAAACGAAGTTTGCGTATTCTCGGCTTTTATCAAGTACAAAACATGCTCGTCCGCCTTGCGCCGTCGCGCATGTCCAAGGAGATTGCCCGCCGGCTCAAGCCGGTATGCGATGCAGAGGAAGTAGCCCGGAGCCTGAACGATACGGAAGAAGCCTATCGTTGTCTGCAAAGCGAGGCGTCCGTGCCAATGGGGGGCATCGTCGATATCCGTCCGGCCTTGGAAAAGGCTCGGCGCGACGTGACCCTCGAAGGGCAGGACTGCATCGATATTTGGAACAACGTCCGGCGATACGGCGACATCCGCCAGTATTTTATGGATAAGGGGGAGGAATATCCCCAGCTGGCAGAGAAAGCCGAAGGTATCGGTGATTTTTCCCTTATTTCTCATAAAATGGCCGGCGTGTTCGACCAAAATCACCAGATTCGCGACAACGCGTCGCCGGAGCTCATGCGCCTGCGAAACCGCATCGTCGAGCTGGAACGGCAGACGAAGCGGTATGTAACGGGCGTGCTGCAGAATAAAGAATATCAAAAGTATTTCCAGGACGCTCTGGTAACGGTTCGCAACAACCGCTACGTCGTGCCCATCAAGCAGGAGTACCGCCATGCCTTTCCGGGCATCGTCCACGACACGTCGGCCAGCGGCTCAACGCTGTACATCGAGCCCTTGGCTATCGTCAATGCCAACAACGACTTGCAGGCTGCCCGCATCGGCGAGACGAAGGAAATCGAGCGTATTTTCCGCCGCCTGACAGCTCTTGTGAGCGGTCAGTATGACGATCTCATGGACAGTACGAAATGCGTCGCCGCACTGGAATTCGCCTTTGCCAAGGCGCAGCTGGCCCAGCAGATGAAGGCCTGCCGGCCGTCCGTTTCGCAGAAGGGAATCGTCCGCCTCGTCCAGGCCCGCCATCCCCTCATCGACGCGAAGGCCGTCGTGCCAAATACGATTATTCTCGGCGGCGAATACCGCATTCTCCTCATTACGGGCTCCAATACAGGCGGCAAGACCGTTTCGATGAAAACGCTGGGGCTGTTGGTTCTCATGCATCAGGCCGGCTTGTTCATCCCTGTGGGCGAAGATTCGGAGCTGCCCATTTTCCGCGACGTCTTTTCTGATATTGGCGACGAACAGGATATTTCCCAGAACCTCAGTACCTTCTCCAGCCATATGAAGCAAATCGTCTACATCCTGCGCCACTGCACGGCTGACGACCTCATTCTGGCCGACGAACTGGGCTCCGGTACGGACCCGGCCGAGGGGAGCGCTATCGCCATCGCCGTACTGGACGCCTTGTATCGGAAAGGGTCGTACGTCATGGTGACGACCCATTACAACGACTTGAAAAACTACGCTTACAATACGCCGGGCATTGAAAACGGCCACGTAGAATTCGACGAAGAAACGCTGCGGCCGACATATAAGCTGCGCATCGGTGCCGCCGGCAGCAGCCATGCCTTCAGCATCAGCGAGCGCCTCGGCATGCCGGCGGAGATACTGGCTAAGGCGAAAGAGCTCCGCAGCAAGGCCCAGGACGTCGATATGGAAGCTATTTTAACCAAGCTCAACAGCCAGTCCAAGCGCATGGACGAAGAGCAGGCCGAGCTGAAACAGAAGCTGGCTGACGTGCGCCGCATAGAAGACGAGCTGCGCCGGGAAAAGGAAAAGGTATCGGCCAAGCGGCAGGATATTATCGACTCGAGCCGCCGCGAAGCCTTTGATTTGAAGCGCAATCTCCGCGTCGAAGCGGAACGGATCATCCGCGAGCTCAAGCAGCAGTCCAAGGACAGCTCCGACAAGGAAAAGGCCAAGGCTATCGACCAGGCCCGCCGGGCGATTCAGCAGATTTCCCTGCCCGATAAGGAAAAGCCGCGCCGCGATCCTGTCGACCCGTCGCAGCTTGAAGTAGGCCAAAGTGTATTTATCAATTCCCTGGACGGACTGGGTACGGTCACGGAAATCAACGGCAAGAAGCTGACCGTATCGGTCCGGGGCATGACGGTTCGCGTCAAGCTGCAGGATGTCAGCGCCCCCTATCTGGATGAAATCAAGAGGGAAGAGCAGGCGGAACGCAAGGCCAGCGCTTCGTCTTCCTTCCGGCCTATCCGCACGGCCAGCGTTGCAACGGAGCTCAATATCATCGGCAAGACTTATCAGGAAGCGCTGCCGGACGTGGAAAAATTCCTGGATCAGGCCTTGGCTGCCGGATTCAGCCCGGTGCGCATTATCCACGGCAAGGGAAGCGGCGCCCTGCGCCGTCAAATCCACGAGTTTTTAGACGGCCAGCCCTTCGTCAAGAAGTACGCCCTCGACGACGTAGAAGGCGGCGGCGCCGGCGTAACGCTCGTATATTTTTAGTCAGCACATAAGGGGGAATGCTACATGAAACAATGCATGGATGCAGAGAATCTGCACCGCCGGCTGAAGAAGATCATCGGCCAGGTACAGGCTATCGACCGCATGATTGACGAAGATATTCCATGCGAAGATATCCTGTCGCAGATTAATGCGGCGAAATCGGCCCTGCATAAGTGCGGACAGGTTATTTTAGAAGGTCACATCCGCCATTGCGTCCGCGACGGCATTGCCCACGGCGACCCGGACAAGACCATCGAAAAGTTTACGAAAGCCGTCGAACGGTTTGCGAATATTAAATAAAAATGACATGAAAAGCTGCAGCGAAGCCGGCCTCTGACAAGGGCCTTTGCTGCGGCTTTTCTTTATTATTTAAACGATTAACTTAAATTTGATGGGATAAATAAAACGATTAACCTAAAAGTTTACTGAAAATTTTCAAAAAATTGCTTGCCAAAGATTATGAGTTGTGGTACTATGCATACATCAAGTCAAAATAAAAATGCGTTGAAGAGAAATAGTAAGTTCCAGAAAGTTTGCAGAGAGCCGCTGGCTGGTGGGAAGCGGCAACGGAATGGAAGTGAACTCGTCTCGAAGCAGCTCCCTGAACATTGCAGTAGGCGGAGCCGGGGCCTGGCCGTTAACAGACAGGAGGGTATCGACACATTGTCCGTACCTGCTGAGGGCATGCCGTATGGCATGAATTAGAGTGGTAACGCGTGAGTAAATCTTTCGTCTCTGGTGAGATGAAAGATTTTTTTATTTTGAGTTGTACTATGGAAAGAACAGAGATTTTGAAGGAGATGGTAGTATGACGAACGAAACGAAGATTCCAAACACGCGATGGTGGCGCATTTTGCCGGCGACAGTGCTGGTATATATTGTGGCCAACATCGACCGCGCCAATATTTCCTTTGCCATGGCCGGCGGCATGATGGAAGACTTGGGCTTAGACGCCGTGGCGATCGGCATGGCCATCGGCATTTTCTTCTGGGGCTATTTGCTCCTGCAGGTTCCGGGCGGCCATTTGGCGGAACGGAAGAGCGCCAAGCATTTCATTGCGGCCATGATCGTCATTTGGGGCGGCTGCGCGACGATTTGCGGATTTATCAGCACGTCCTTTGAATTCAACGTCGTGCGCTTTATTTTGGGCATCGCTGAAGGCGGTATTTTTCCGGCGATTTTAGTCATTATTTCTCATTGGTTCCCGCCGGCGGAACGAGCCCGCGCCAATTCGATTTTCTTGCTGAGCTTCCCCTTATCGGCTATTATTTCCGGCCCCATTTCGGGCTGGCTCATCGCGACCTGGGGCTGGCGTGAAATGTTCATCATCGAAGGCGTAGCTTCCATCGCCTTGATTTTCTTGTGGATGCCCCTCATCGCCGACCGTCCGAGCAAGGCGAAATGGCTGAGTGAAGAAGAACGCAACTGGATTGAAAGCGAACTGGCTGCCGAAGCGGCCGCGAAAAAAGCCGCTGCCGCCACGAATAAGAGCGCGACGAAGACGAGCTATAGAGAATTGGTCTTCGATATTAACTTGTGGAAAATGGTTGCCGTATATTTCCTCATTTGCTGCGCCTTCTACGTATTGAGCTTCTGGCTGCCGACGATTATCAAGGATATCCTGAAAGCCGATATCGGCATGGTTGGCTGGCTGTCGGCGCTGCCGAATATCGCTGCCGCCTTGGGCATCGTCTTCTTCGGCCGCATGGCTGATAAGAGCCAGAACCGCCGCAAGTACTGCATCATTCCGTACGTTTGCGTCGGCTTGTGCATCATTGCTTCCGTATTTACGGCGTCCTATTCGGGTTGGCTGTCCTTTGCCTTCCTGTGCCTCTGCGGCTTCTTCTGGCTGTCGGGCCATCCCGTTTTGTGGACGATCGTCGCCGAAACCTTCCAGCCCGAAGTGGCCGGCGGCGCTCGCGGAGCCATCAATGCCCTGGGCAACCTGAGCGGCTTCTTCGCCCCCATGCTGCTGGGCTACATGATTCAGAATTACAGCCGCGACGCCGGCATGTATATCTTCGCCGTATTGGTATTCCTGGCTGCCGTCATCGTCTGGTCTATGCCTAAAAATGCCGAAACGAAAGCTGCCGTAGAAAAGACGAGAGAACACGTCGCAGCGACGACGAACGCCCACGCATAAACCTGTTGTCAGAAAACTATAAGAGCTAGCGTGAAGGAGAGATTCCGACGCGCTATCTCTTTTTTAAATTTCCTTGACTGCCTATACCCCTATATGTATAATGGACACGTAGAATATACATATAGGGGTATACCTATTTAGGAGGGATATGATATGGTTGAGCGACTCGAATGGTTTTTGGAATTAGGCGGTATGAAAAAGGATATTGTTTTGCTGGTCATATCGGGGATTGCCCTGGTTGTCAGCATTTTTGATTTATGGTCCCTGCCCTTTGAGCCGGCGTGGGTGGCTATCATACTGTGCGGCGTGCCGATTATCTTAGAGGCCTGTATTGGGCTGATTACGAAATTTGACATTAAGGCCGACGTACTCGTATCGATTGCCTTAGTCGCGGCAGTTATCATCGGCGAAGATTTTGCCGCCGGTGAAGTTGCCTTCATCATGCAGCTCGGCGCGCTGCTGGAAGAAATGACCGTCTCCAAAGCCAGGGCTGGAATTGAAAAGCTCGTCCGCTTGACGCCGCAGACGGCCCGGGTGCTGCGCGGCGGCAGGGAAGAACTCATCGAAGCCAGTCATGTACAGGTCGGCGATATCCTGCGCGTGATTCCCGGCGAAACGATTCCCGTCGATGGAGTCATCCTGTCCGGCCAGACGTCAGTGAACCAGGCCGTCATGACCGGCGAATCCCTGCCGGTAGATAAAAAAGCCGGCGATACTGTGGCGAGCGGTACGGTAAACCAATTCGGCGCTTTTACGATGGAAGCGAAGAAGGTCGGCGAAGACAGCTCTATTCAGCGCATGATCCGTCTCGTCCAGTCGGCTGACGCCGGGAAGGCCAAGATCGTCGGCATCGCTGACCGCTGGGCGACATGGATTGTCGTCGCCGCGTTGTCGGCTGCCGCTGCAACCTGGTTTGTTACTGGGGAAATAATCCGTTCCGTTACGATTCTCGTCGTATTTTGTCCCTGCGCCCTCGTATTGGCTACGCCGACGGCTATCATGGCCGGTATCGGCAACGTGACGAAGCACGGGTTCCTCGTCCGCGAAGGCGATGCTCTGGAGCGCCTGGCCGGCGTATCGAAAATTGCCTTTGATAAAACCGGTACCTTGACGTATGGAATGCCGCAGGTGACAGCTGTCTGGGCGTCAGAAACGGCTATTGGCAAAGAACAGCTGTACCGGCTGGCAGCCGCAGCGGAAGCGTCGTCGGAACATCCCTTGGGCAAAGCCGTCGTGCGGGGATTCCAGCAGCTTTACGGCACAGCCTTGCCGAGGGCAGAGCAATTTCACATGATCGTCGGCTCCGGCGTAACGGCCTGCATAGAGGGAAGAGACGTCCGTGCCGGTAATGAATCCATGATGGAAGCGGCTGGTACTGTCCTATCGAAAGAAGCAAAAGATAGGGCCGAGGAATATATTGCCCAAGGCAGTACGATCATATACGTTGCCGTCGATTCCGCATTTGCCGGCTTTCTGGCATTGACCGATACGGTGCGCAGGGAAAGCGCAGCTATGATGCAGGATTTAACCAGATTAGGCGTACAGCCGGTGCTGCTGACTGGGGACAACGAAAACGCCGCAAAGGCCATCGCGTCCCAGCTAGGGATTCAGGACGTACATGCCCAATGCCTGCCGGAAGACAAGCTCCGTCATATTCGGGATTACCAAAACAGGCAGGAACGCATCTGCATGATTGGCGACGGCATCAACGACGCGCCGTCCCTGAAACAGTCCGATGTGGGCATCGCTATGGGCGGCATTGGCAGCGACATCGCCATCGACGCTGCCGATATCGTCCTCGTAGACGATGAAGTCAAAGAACTGCCCCATTTAGTGGCCTTATCGAAACGGATGATGTTTACGATTAAATGCAACCTGACCTTTTCCATGACCCTGAATTTCATCGCCGTCGCCTTGGCCATGTTCGGTATATTAAATCCCGTCGTCGGCGCCCTGGTGCACAATGCCGGCTCGGTTATAGTCATTGTCAACTCGGCCTTTTTATTGAAATGGAATTATAATTCATAATAATGCGTGCGTATGCATAAAAAAAGGAGACAGCCGAAGAGGACCTGTCTCCTTTTTGTGTCGTTATAGTGTAATGCGGCTGAATACTTCGCCGATAGGCTCGTTGATGACTAAATCGGCAGACTTATCCATATCCGTCGCTGATTTGTTGATGAGGACCAGCTTATGGCCGCCGTAGTAGCGGACCAGGCCGGCTGCCGGATAGACGACGAGGGACGTGCCGCCGATGATGAGCATGTCGGCATGGCTGATATAGTACAGGGACTGTTCGATGACGTCGTTGTCCAGTCCTTCTTCGTACAGGACGACGTCGGGTTTAATAGGGCCGCCGCAGGCGTCGCACTTCGGCACGCCGTCGCTGTGGAGCATGTATTTGGCGTCGAAGAATTTATGGCAGCGCTGGCAGAAATTGCGGTGTACGCTGCCGTGCAGTTCGAGGACGTTTTTGCTGCCGGCCTTTTGATGGAGGCCGTCGATGTTCTGCGTGACGATGGCTTTCAGCTTGCCGGCCTGTTCCAATTCGGCTAATTTTATATGGGCGGCGTTGGGCTGCGCGTCCAGGCAAAGCATCTTGTCGCGGTAAAACCGGTAAAATTCTTCAGGCTGGCTGACGTAAAAGGAATGGCTTAAAATCGTTTCAGGCGGGTACTTATATTTCTGATTATATAAGCCGTCGACGCTGCGGAAATCGGGGATGCCGCTTTCTGTCGATACGCCGGCGCCGCCGAAGAATACGATATTGTCCGAATGGCGGACCATATCGATGAACTTGTCTACGTTAGTCATGGGAATTTCCTCCTTTTATATATCTTGTATATCAAATGTTTCTCGCAGCAGCCCGATGCCGCTTTCTGTACGGAACACTTTGCGGCAGAAGGTGCGGATCGCATCTTTGGGCAGGTTGTCTTCGTAAGCGTTGACGAGGAAGTCTGCTTCCAGCAGGATTTGATAATCTATGCCGTCTACGCCGTCGTACGTATGGTGATGGGCGATGAGATAGCAGACGCGGTCGATGCGCCCTTCATCGCAGCCTAAAGACGAGAGAATGCGCCGCGCTGGCGCCGGTCCTTCAAGCTCCTGGTATTTGCCGCTGGAGCTGCCGTACTTTTCTTCGGCGGCGTGGATGCCGATGTCGTGGAGAATTGCCGCCGCGGCGAGCGTTTCCTGCACGTCGTCCGGAAGGCCTTCCAAGCGGCCGATCGTGTCGGCATAGGCGTAAACCTTGAGAAAATGATGGATGCGCCGGGCGTCGCCTCGGTCAAAGGCAATGGCTTGTGCAATGAGATTTGGCAGTAAGGACATGTATAATCACCTTTCTTTCTTTTTTTATTATACTACAGGGCTGAAGTAAAGAAAATAAATGGAACCGCACTTTGGAAACTATAAATTACGAAGGCGGTCATAAGCTTACAAGTTTTCAGCCTCTTGTCCGCTTGTATAGGATATGCAATACGCAATGAAAAAGCATCGTACATATCAATTTGATATAGGCTATTCTTGTATAATTATTGACAATCATCGTAAAACGTATTACGATTTTTGTATAGTGAAAAAAGATTTTATTATTTGATTGACCAGGCCGTACTGTCCTATCGTCTGCACTCCCGGGATAGACAAGATGCGCCGAGATGTCAAAGAGAAAGGAAGTGCGAGACATAGTATGGATTTATTATTAGCCTTAGATGACTTTATGTACTATCCCGTGCTGATTGTCGTCCTCAGCGTAGCCGGCTTGATTTTTTCGGCCAAGACGGGACTCGTTCAGATTCGCATGTTCGGCGAAAGCGTGCGCGTCGTCATGGAAGCGCCTGTGGAAAAGGGAGCTATTTCCTCCTTCCAGGCCCTCATGATTTCTACAGCTTCCCGCGTCGGTACGGGCAACATCATCGGCGTATCGACGGCCGTCTGCCTGGGCGGTCCGGGATCGGTATTCTGGATGTGGCTGCTGGCCTTTATCGGCGGCGCCAGTGCCTTTATTGAAAGTACCTTGGCCCAGGTGTACAAGCGGCGCGACAGCCAGGGCGGAAGCTACGGCGGCCCGGCGTACTATATCGAAACGGCCATGCATAACCGCACCTTAGGCGTCATCTTCGCCGTCTTTTTGATTCTGACCTATGCCGGCGGCTTCAACATGCTGGCTTCGTACAACCTCCAGTCTACCTTTGCCGTATACGGCTTTTATGACCAGACGTCGACGCCGTGGATTCTCGGCGCCATTATCGCCCTTCTCGTCGGCTACTGCGTCATGGGCGGCGGCAAGCGCATCGTCAAGGTGACGTCGGTCATGGTTCCCGTCATGGGCGCGATTTATATTTTAGCGGCCTTGTTTGTCGTATTGTTCCATATCAGTGAAATTCCCCGCGTATTTGCCATGATCTTTGCCGACGCTTTTGACTTTGAAGCGATTCTGGGCGGCGTCGCCGGTTCGTGCATGATTTACGGTATCAAGCGTGGCCTGTTCTCCAACGAAGCCGGTATCGGCTCGGCTCCGAACGCCGCTGCGTCGGCTCACGTCAGCCATCCCGTAAAGCAGGGCTTGGTACAGATGCTGTCCGTCTTCATCGACACGATGCTCGTCTGCAGCGCGACGGCTTTCCTCGGCCTGTGCTCCGGCGTGCCCATTACGGAAGAAGCGGCCGGGGCCGTATACATCCAGCAGGCCGCCACGTCGGCATACGGCAGCTTCGGCCCGATGCTGATTACCTTCAGCATGGTATTGTTTGCCTTTACGACGCTCATCGGCAACCTATTCTATGTCGATAACTGCATTAACTTCATTCACCGCGGCGAACCGACCAAACAGTTCATGACGGCCTTCCGCGTTGTCTGCGTCATCGCCATCTTCGTCGGCGCCGGCATGTCCATGGCCGCCGTATGGGCTATCGCCGATATTCTCATGGGCTTCATGTGCCTCATCAACATCCCGGCCTGCCTTATTCTGGGCAACGTTGCCGTCAAAGCCTTGAAGGACTACCAGCGGCAGCGCGCCGAAGGCAAGAACCCGGTCTTCAAAGCCGAATCCATCGGCCTCAACCTGTCGGAAGTGGAATTCTGGAAATAAAAGAGAATCTGTGCATATAGAATTGACATCTCCCTCGATTTTGCTATACTAAGACTTGAGATTGAGGGGGAGCGCCCTGAGTCTTTTTTCAATACATAGCGAGGGAACCCGTGTTTCGGGGTGAGAGGGTACTAGGGAGTACCGACCGATGCCTTGGCGTCTGCAGGCGGGAGCCGTGTATTTAAGCTGCAATCATAAAAACTTCGCTCCTCGTGTTGCCGCAGATATGCCGGGAATACAATAAAGGGAGTGAAGTTTTTTTATGGAAAAAGATAAAAAAGTGCTGCGGCTGGTGCTGCTGGCTATGCTGATTGGTCTGGGCGTCGTCATTTCGCCGATTCTGCGTATTGAAGGCATGTGCCCCATGGCGCATTTGATCAATATCGTCTGCGCCGTCCTCATGGGGCCCTGGTATGCCCTGCTGTGCGCGACGCTCATCGGCATTATCCGCATGACGATCATGGGGATTCCGCCGCTGGCGCTGACGGGGGCTGTCTTTGGCGCTGTCTTGTCGGGCTTGCTGTACCGGGCGTCGAAGGGCAAGATTATCTGCGCCGTCATCGGTGAAATCATCGGCACCGGCATTATCGGCGCTGTCGTGTCTTACCCGGTTATGGAAATCTTCTACGGCCGTACGGGCTTGTCGTGGATGTACTACGTGCCCATGTTCATCAGCGGGACCCTCATCGGCGGTTCCATCGCCTTCTGCCTGCTCATGGCCTTGTCCCGCAGCGGCACGCTCCGCGAATTTCAGCAGAAATTAGGTATTCAGGTATATGAAAATGGAAAACGAAAATAATCTGTATGAGTCCTTTGCGTTCATCCTTCGCCATGTCGAAGAGACGAAGCCGCTCATTCACTGCATTACCCATCCCATCACGATGAACGACTGCGCCAATTTGGTGCTGGCCGTTGGAGCTAGTCCTAACATGGCCTTTCACCCAGAGGAAGCGGCGGAATTCGTGTCGCTGGCTTCCGTACTGGCCGTGAATTTGGGAAATATTGCCGACGACCGCATGGAAGGCATGCAGCGGGCCGCCGCGCGGGCCAACGAGTTGGGTATACCCATCCTTATCGACGCCGTAGGCGTATCGTGCAGTACCTTGCGCCGCCGTTTTGCCCATGACTTTATCGAAACCTATCGTCCGGCAGTCATCAAGGGCAACAGCTCGGAAATCCGCGCTCTCTGCGGGTTAGACTCCCATGGCTCGGGTGTCGACGCCGGCGCGGCCGATGCCGTGACGGCCGATACCTTTGCCGCGGCAGCTGGGGAATTCGGTGCCTATGCGGCGGCCCATCGGGCTGTCGTATTGGCCAGCGGTCCTGTCGACGTCGTAACCGATGGAACGCAAGCCTGCGGCATTGCCAACGGCACGCCGGTCCTGGCGAAGCTGACAGGCACAGGCTGCATGCTCGGCGTACTGACGGCTGTGTATATGTCAGCTCATAAGCCGTGGCACGCGGCGGTACTGGCGGCGGCGGCTATGGGCATTGCCGGCGAGCAGGCGGCAGCGGAATCCAAGGGCATGGGCAGCTTCCATATCGGCCTTTTTGACGCCATATCGAATGTGACGCTGGCTGACATATGGAAAGAAAAACGATTTCTTTTAATACAATAATATATGTACATAAAAGGCGTTCTCTCGGCAGAACGCTTTTTGCGTATACAGAAGGTTCGTTGATTTTGACAAAAATACATCTGTTTTATACAATGCGGATATAGACTAGTGCATACGAGGTGAGACTATGGAAATCTGCAAAACCGTTTGTCCTTATGATTGTCCCGATGCCTGCGGGATATTGGCTTACAGAGATAAGGGCATCGTTGTCAAGGTGTCTGGCAATCCTGATCATCCCTTTACACGGGGTATGCTGTGTCCGAAAATGGCCCATTACGAGCGGACGGTGTATTCGCCAAGAAGACTTTTAACGCCGCTGCGCCGGACAGGTCCAAAGGGTTCCGGCCAATTTGATCCGGTGTCGTGGGACGAGGCGCTGCATGTCATTGCCGAAAGATGGCGGAACATAATCAATGTATACGGCGGTGAAGCCATATTGCCCTATTCCTTCTCCGGCACGATGGGCATGGTTCAGCACAATGCATACCACGGCCTATTTTATCGGCTCGGCGCGTCTGAGCTGGAACGGACGATTTGCTCGGCCGCTAAGAACTACGGATGGAACTGCGTCATGGGACATACGCTGCGCATGAGGCCTCAGGAAGCGCAGCACAGCGATTTCATCATTCTCTGGGGCATCAGCATGTTGTCGACGAACCTCCATTTTCTCAAGGATGTGCGGGAAGCGAAGAAGCGGGGCGCTCAGGTCTGGTGCATTGATACGTATGCTACCGAGACGGCGCGGCGGGCCGACCGGTTTATCCAGACCCGGCCAGGCAGCGACGGGGCCTTGGCCTTGGGCGTCCTGCATTGTCTCCAGCGGGACGGCCTGTGCGACGAGGCGTTTATCCATGCATACGTGCAGGGCTGGACGGAGCTGCAGAAGGATGTGCTGCCGAAATATACGCCGGCCTATGTGCAGGAGGTCACAGGTGTTCCGGCAGCTGTCGTGGAAGAGCTGGCCGCGGCTTACGGCAGAGCGAAGGCTCCCTTTATTCGCCTCGGCGCGGGATTGTCGCGCTATACGAACGGAGCCATGACCGTGCGGCTCATCGCTTGTCTGCCTGCTGCCAGCGGCGCATGGCAATATACGGGCGGCGGCCTGATGATGTCGACGTCGTGCAGTACGGCCTTCGACCAGTCCGTCGTGACAAAGGACGAGTGGAAAAAGCCGGTACGGCGCGTTAATATGTGCGAAATCGGCTCGGCCCTGCTGCAGACAGAGCGGCCTATACGCAGCCTTTTTGTCTATTCATCCAATCCGGCCTGCACGGCTCCTGACCAAAATCAAGTCATCGCCGGCCTGTCACGGGAAGATTTGTTTACCGTCGTCCACGAGCGGTTCATGACCGATACGGCCCGTTATGCCGATATCATCTTGCCGGCGACGACGTCGCTGGAGCATGACGACCTCTATTATTCGTACGGCAGCTACGTCGTCGGACGAGGAAGGGCCGTCATCGAGCCCTTGGGGCAATGCCGGTCCAATTGGCGCGTCGCCTGCGATTTGGCGAAGGCAATGGGAATAGACGATCCGTTTTTCCATCAAAGCGAAGACGATCTCGTCGAGGCGCTCATCGATTCGACGAGTTCCTGGCCCGTTCCCGTCGACAGGGACGCCCTGCGCCGCGGCGACCCCGTCGAGCTGGGACTGCCGGAGCAGTACAAGCTGACCTTCGGCACGCCGTCGGGAAAAATCGAAATCAGAAATGACAGGGAAACGCCGGCCGTGCCTGACTATTTCCCAGCCTGCGAGGAAGACGGAGATTACTATTTCACCAACGGAACGGACCCGCGCGTATTGGATTCGTCCTTTAATGAACGGGACGAATTGACCCGTTCCCGTACGATGGTATTATTCATGCATCCCAATGACGCGGCCCGGCAGGGATTCAGCGATGGCGAGAAGGTCGTCGCCTGGAACAGCCGGGGCGAAGCCCTATTTACCCTGCAGATAACGGACCGGACGGCGCCGGGCCAGGTCGTGTCGGAAGGCCTGTGGTGGATCGAGCGCTGCCCAGGCAACCGGTCGGTCAACGCCCTGACGTCGCAGCGCCTGAGCGATAAGGGACGGGGCAGTACCTTTTATAATGTCCGGGTCAATGTGAGAAAGGCGCAGCAGGCAGTCCCATCATTCGGACAGCATAAAACCGCTGATAAAATCACATCTGACAAGTAAAACTACTTGACAGGCATCTCCTTTTTATGTATACTATCACAGTACGCTGAATGCGGAGGCGGTGACAACATGCTGGAAGATGTAGTGCGCAAGGGACGGCTCCTCGATATATACGGGCCTCTTTTGACGGAGCGGCAGCGGCGCTGTATGGAAATGTATTTTGAAATGGACCTGTCGCTGACAGAAATCGGCGAAGAGCTGAACATTTCCAGACAAGGCGCGTACGACATGCTGCGCCGGGCATCGCGTTCGCTGGAGGAGTATGAAGAACGGCTTCACCTGCTGGCCCGAAATGACGCGGCCCGGGAGAAGCTGGACCAGGCCGCAGCCTTGCTGGAGCAGGGGACGGCCGAGCAGATTGAACAAGCTGCGCATATATTGAAAGAAATCGAGCTATAAAGGAGGCTTTTTATGCCATTCGAAAGTTTGTCAGAACGGTTTCAAGCGGCCTTCAAAAAGCTTCGCGGCAAGGGCAAGCTGTCGGAGGAAGACGTAAGCGAAGCGCTGAAAGAGATGCGCCGCGCATTGCTGGAAGCCGACGTTAACTTTGCTGTTACGAAAGATTTTATCAAGCGCGTACGGGAAAAAGCCGTAGGCGAAGAAGTATTCGGCAGTTTGAATGCTTCCCAAACCGTTATTAAAATTGTCCGCGACGAGTTGACAGAGCTCCTCGGCGGGACGCAGAGCCGCATCGCCATTGCGTCCAAGCCGCCGACAATCGTCATGCTCGTAGGCCTGCAGGGCGCCGGTAAGACGACGACGGCAGGCAAGCTGGCCCGGCTGCTGAAAAAGCAGGGCAAAAGCCCGCTGCTGGTCGCCGGCGACGTATACCGCCCGGCTGCCATTACGCAGCTCCAGGTATTGGGGCAGGAGCTGGACGTGCCTGTCTATACGGAAGAAGGATGCCAGGATCCGGTGAAGATTGCCAAGGACGCCATTCCTTACGCCTTGAGCCATCTCCGCGATATCGTCATCATCGATACGGCCGGCCGCCTGCACATCAACGAAGTCCTCATGGACGAGCTGGTCAACATCAAGGGAGAGGTTCATCCCCATGAAATCCTCCTCGTCGTAGACGCTATGACCGGCCAGGACGCCGTAACGGCAGCCTCGGCCTTCGACAATGCCCTCGGCATCGACGGCATGATCATGACCAAGCTCGACGGCGACGCCCGCGGCGGCGCTGCCTTGTCCATCAAAGCCGTGACGGGCAAGCCGATCAAGTACATCGGCGTCAGCGAAAAGCTCGACGGCTTGGAAGAATTCCATCCGAACCGCTATGCGTCGCGAATCCTCGATTTGGGCGACGTAGAAACGATTATCGAACGGGCTCAGGCCGCCTTCGACGAAGAATCCATGGCCAACATGAAAAAGACCATGAAGAGCGGCAGCTTTACCTTCGATGATTTCCTCAGCCAGCTGCAGATGATCAAGAAAATGGGAAATATGGGCAGTCTCATGAGCCTCATTCCCGGCATTGGCAAATATAAAAAAGAACTCGATAAAATCGACATGGACGGCAAGGAGTTCAAGCGCATTGAAGCGATTATCACGTCCATGACCGCCCAGGAACGGGCGAGTACGAACCCGAAAATGCTCATCAAGGACAGCCGCAAGCGGCGTATCGCCAAGGGCAGCGGCACCCGCGTCCAGGATGTAAACCGCCTTCTCAAGCAGTTTACGGAGATGCAGAAAATGATGAAGCAGGCTAAGAAAGCACAGCAGGGGAAACGGCGCGGCTTCCTGCCCCGCCTGCCCTTTTAAATAGCTGATTCCCCATAGGGATACCATATAGAGGAGGTGAATTTCAATGATTAAAATTCGTTTGGCTCGTTTAGGTGCTAAAAAGAAACCCGTTTATCGCGTTGTCGTAGCTGATTCCCGCGACGCCCGCAACAACGGCCGTCCGGTTGCGACGATTGGCACGTACGATCCGGCTAAAGACGCTGACAGCCGTTTGGTAGTCAACGCTGAAGAAGCAGTAGCATGGCTCGGCAAAGGTGCACAGCCTACCGATACGATTCGCTCCCTTTTCAAAAAAGCCGGCATCATGGCTCAGTTTGAAGCATCCAAGAAGTAAGAGAGGCTGAGACATATGGAAGAATTAATTGCATGTATTGCCAAGGCGCTCGTCAAACAGCCCGAAGCAGTTACAGTTACGAAAATTCAGAAAAAAGGCCTCGAAGTATATCAGCTTCATGTCGCGCCCGAAGATATGGGCAAAGTCATTGGCAAACAAGGCAAAATCGCGAAAGCGCTGCGCCTTGTTGTCAAGGCTGCGGCAGTGAAGGCGAACAAGAAAGTATCCGTTGATATCGTATAGGAGGAACCATGGATCAGATTACATTGCGCGTTCCTGTCGCCGTAAAAGCCAAGGTAACCCAGGCGCTGAAGGATAAAATCCTCAGAAATACGGACCAGGCGCTGAGTGATATCGATCGGGAAATGCAGAACCTGGAATTCCAGGCTAAACGCATGATGACCGAACAGGCGAAAATCGACGCCCAGGGCTTGATTTCCCTGCGGGCCCGCGTAGAAGAACAAAAACAGCGTCTCCAGGCTGCCAAAGCAAAAGCGCAGCATGACAGAAACGAAGCTGAACAGTTAGCAATCGGTTCCGAAATCAGACAAGGCACGCTTGAACAGACCGTAGTCGTCCAAGTCGGCGATGATTTGGGTAAATTAATGGGAACGGAAATCTTGGTCGAAGACGACAAGATCGTTGCCATTCGCCAATAAAATACGATGGCTGGATTGGATTTCTTTACAATCGGTCAAATAGTTGCCCCGCACGGCGTGCGGGGTGATGTTCGTATTTATCCCGATACGGATTTTCCGAAGCGTTTCCTGCAAATGAAATACGGCTACATCGATGGCAAGAAGTACGAAGTTGCTGCCGCGCGGCTCCATAAGCGCGTCGTCCTTATGAAGTTCGGCGGCATCGACGACCGCAATGCCGCCGAGCTGCTCCGGGGCAAGGAGCTCCAGGTGCCGAGAGAAGATTTGATGCCTCTGAAAGAAGGCCAGCATTACATCTTTGACATTATCGGCATGACGGCCTACGATTTGCAGGATGTGAAATTAGGGACTGTTACCGACGTCTTGCGGACGGGCAGCAACGACGTATACGTCGTGACCGACGACGAAGGAAAGGAAACGCTCTTTGCGGCAATTCCCGACGTCGTAAAATCCATTGACGAAGAGTCTGGAAAAATGGTGCTCGACCCGCCTGAATGGGTAGACGAATGAGAATCGATATAATATCACTTTTCCCGGAATTGATAGAGGCCTTTTACCGGCACAGCATTATCGGACGGGCCCGCGTGGCCGGCCTGCTGGAGCTGGATGTAACCAATCCGAGAAATTTCACCTATGACCGTCATCATATGGTAGACGACACGATTTATGGCGGCGGTTGCGGCATGCTTATGAAAGCAGGGCCGCTTTTTGCGGCTGTAGAGGCCGTGCGCCGCGACGTGCCGAAACGGCGCGTCATCCTCATGGGGCCTGCCGGCGAAACCTTTACGCAGGCCAAGGCCAGGGAGCTGGCGGCATATGACCAGCTCATTCTCCTGTGCGGCCACTACGAAGGCGTAGACTACCGCGTAGAAGAAAGCCTGGCCGATGAAACCATTTCCGTCGGCGATTACGTCCTGACCGGCGGCGAACTGCCGGCGATGACTATCACCGACGCCGTGGCCCGCATGATTCCCGGCGTCCTCGGCGCAGCCGGAAGCGCGGCTGACGATTCGTTTTACGCTTCTCTGCTGGAATATCCCCAGTATACCAAGCCGGCCGTATTCCGCGGCCTGACCGTCCCGGAGGTGCTCCGAAACGGCGACCACGCCAAGATAGACGCCTGGCGGCGCCGCAAATCCTTGGAACGGACGCTGCAGAAGCGGCCCGACCTGCTGGAAACCTGCGACCTGTCTGCGAAGGACAAGGCCATATTGGCGGAGCTGGAAGGAGAAGAAGCCTGATGAAATCGTCTCTGTACGTAGGATTGGTGCACTACCCCATATATGACAAAAACTTCAACACCATAGCCACGGCCATTACGAACTATGATCTCCACGACATATCCCGTTCGGCCAAGACCTATGGCGTGAAAAAATATTTCATTATCCATCATGTGCCGGGACAGCTGGACATGGTGCATAAGATCATGGACTTTTGGGAAAGCCCGGCCGGCAGGAAGTACAACGCCTACCGCACCCAGGCTTTCGACATCGTCGACATCCGCCCGTCTATTGAGGACGCCGTCAAGGCCGTGGAAGAGGCGGAAGGAAAGCGCCCGTACGTCGTGACGACGGACGCGCGGACCTATGCCAATACCATTTCCTATAAGGAGCTGCGCCGCAAGCGCGAAGAAGACGACACGCCGGTGCTGCTGCTCTTTGGGACAGGCTACGGCATGACGAAAGAGACGATGGAGCAATTTGATTATATCCTGGAGCCCGTATACGGCGCAGGAGAGTATAACCACTTGTCAGTACGCTCGGCGGCGGCTATTATTTTAGACCGCCTGGCCGGCGAGGAGTGGTGGAAATAAGAGGGAGGCATTAGAATGTCTGGACATTCGAAATGGGCAAATATTAAGCGTAAAAAAGGCAAGAACGACGCCATCCGCGGCAAAATCACCACGAAAATCGGCCGTGAAATCACCATCGCCGTCCGTATGGGCGGCCCGGATCCGGTCGGCAATATGCGCTTGAAATTGGCTCTCCAAAAAGCAAAAGAAAACAACATCCCGAAAGATAATATCAAGCGGGCGATCCAGAAAGGCGCCGGTGCTACAGAAGGCCAAAACTATGAAGAAATTACGTACGAAGGCTACGGCCCGGCCGGCGTTGCCGTTACGGTCAACGTCCTCACGGATAACCGCAACCGCGCGGCCGCCGAAGTCCGCCACGTATTCTCCAAATACGGCAACAGCCTCGGCGAAACAGGCTGCGTAGGCTGGATGTTCAAGAGCAAGGGCATCTTCGTCGTAAGCAAGGAAAACGCCGACGAAGACCAGATCATGGAAGTAGCCCTCGAAGCAGGCGCAGACGACGTCAAGACCGAAGGCGAAGAATTCGAAATCGTAACGACGCCCGAAGCCTTTGACGACGTAGAAAAAGCCTTGGCCGACGCCGGCATCGAAACGGAACACGCATCCATCACCATGGTTCCGGACAACACCATTACCTTGGACGCCGAAGGCACAGAAAAGCTCGAAAAACTCATCGACGCCCTGGAAGACCTGGACGACGTCCAGGACGTATACCACAACGGCGACATGGTGGAAGACGAAGAGTAAGATAACGAAATACAGCAGTACAGATAAAAAGAAGAATGGCGCAGGCTGTTCTTCTTTTTTGTTTGATATAACGATATGGCGATAAGGCAATATCATAATTTTTGAATTTATAAGGGTATGGTATAATTAAGTTAATGTTTTAACTAACGAGTTATAACGGTATAGCGATAAGGCGATAAGATGATATCACATTCTATAGAGGGTATAGTATAATGTAAGTTAACTATTTAACTTATCTAAATTTTGTATGTTGGCAGTTACGTAATATTGCGCTATGGGATTAGAATGATATTAGGCAAGGGAGGCGAAGAACATGAACGTGCGTATGCCCATTGGTGTGGATGATTTCAAGGAACTGCGGGAAAATTATTATTTTATAGATAAAACCGATTTCATACGTCAGCTCATTGATGACCATAGCAAGGTGACATTAATCACGCGCCCGCGCCGTTTCGGCAAGACAGTGACGATGAGCATGCTGGAATATTTCTTTTCCATCGATAAGAAAGAAGAAAGCAAAGATTTGTTTCACGGTCTTGCTGTTGAAAAGGCCGGGTTATCTTACATGAAGCATAGGGGCATATATCCGGTTATTTTCATATCGTTGAAAGACGGCCAGTCGCCTTCATGGGAGCAAATGCTGAATTTTTTCAGTCTGTTTCTTCGCCGTCTGTATCTACAGTATGCGTATTTGATGAAGGCCGATACATTGGATGAATGTATGAAGGAGGATTATCATCGCATTGTCAATCGTCAGGCCGACCAGACAGAAATGGCCTTTGCCTTGACCCGGCTGATGGAAATGATGCAGGCATACTATGGCCAGCCTGTGATTCTTCTTTTGGACGAGTATGATGCGCCCATACAATACGCATGGGATCAGGGCTATTACGATCAGTGCATTGGATTTATGCGACAATTTTTGAGCAGCGCTTTAAAGACGAACAGGGCCTTGGACTTTGCCGTGCTGACAGGCGTGCTGCGCGTCGCTAAAGAAAGTATTTTCAGCGGATTGAATAATCTATCTGTGTGTTCCGTATTAAGCCGCAAATACAGTAATATCCTGGGATTTACGTCGGCAGAAACAGTCGCTATGGCAGAGGACCTGGGCGTAGAAAAGAAGCTGCCGGAGCTGCGGCAATGGTACGACGGCTATCGATTTGGGACCGATGACATCTATAATCCTTGGTCGGTTATCAATTATATGGATAATGAATGTACGCCTATGCCGTATTGGGTTCATACGTCGGGAAATTACATTTTAAAGCAGCTTCTTTCCCATGCCGATTGCCTGCGGATCAAAGAGCTTCAAGGCTTATTGGAAGGTAAGACCGTGACCGTCAGTCTGAATGAAACGGTGATGTACGATCAGATCGAGAAGGATGCAAGCGCATTATATACGCTGCTGCTGACGACGGGATATTTGACAATTGAGTCCGTTTCGCCGACGACGTACAATCGCTATTCCCTGCGAATTCCCAATGAAGAAATTAAGCAGGTATACAGTCAGGAGATCTTGAATACCATTGCTGTCGGCGCAGACCGCAATACCTTTGATACCTTGTTTGACGCGCTGTTTTCCGGGCAAGAAAAAGATTTTGAAGACCGGCTGCAGCAGATACTATTGCGTTTTGCCAGTACCTACGATACGGCCAACAAAGAAAGCTTTTACCACGGATTCATGTTGGGAATATCGGCATTATTTCTGGATAAGCAATATATCGTCGAATCCAACAAAGAAAGCGGATACGGACGTTTTGACATAGCTATTTTTCCGAAAGACACGCAGAAAGCCGGCGTTATACTGGAATTTAAAGCTGCCGATAGAACAGAGTCCTTGGAAAAACAAGCCGATGAAGCCTTGCGGCAGATTCAAGATAGGCAATATGAAGTTGAGTTTGCAAAACGAGGTATAGCGTCTGTGTGGAAATACGGCATAGCTTTTTGCGGCAAGCAGGTGTGCGTAAAAATGATATAGTAGAAAACAATAAAAAACGTGGCATCATTGCTTAAAAATGCAAAGATTCCACGTTTTTTATATTTTATAAGACTTTTTATAGTCGGATAGAGATATCCTTTTTGCTGATAAATCGTTCATAGATGTAGCAGCATAAAACAGGACCCAGCAGTCCAGCCATTAGATATAGCATATCATTTATAGGCGGATAGGCGCTGATGCGGAAATATATTTCATGCATATATTTGTTCATATCAAATGTATTTAAACTCAGTATGCCTGAATATTTTAGTCCTAATAATGCTGTATTAAAGCCCCAAAAGAAAAATTGATGGTGCATCATAATAGAAAAGGTATGTCGGCCAATATAACTGAGTAAATCATTAGAGCGAATGTGAGATTTTAATAATTCGGCAATTTGCAAATAAAACCAAATACCTGTTATGGAGACAATTAGGGGAAGCAATATTTTTTCATTCGGAAAGGCCATTTGATGAACATTATATGTAATACGAGAAGATATAAAAGCCAAAATACATCCGTTTGTCAAAGAAAGCAATATCAATTTATAAATACTAAAGGAATCATAGCGTTCGCCATATAGCCGGTATATATGACCTAGGTAATAAAAAATAATGCAAAACAACATTCGTTCAATAGCTCTTCCGGCATCGTAAAACCAGTGGGTCCAGTCATGAAATGTCAATCCTAGAGAAATGAAGTAACATGCCAGACAAAGCACGCCGATATATCGCACATTTCCTCTGCACAAGCGATAGATTACTTGATACAGACATTGCACTAAAAACAAGCAGCCGACAAACCATGCCGGACCATTGAATACAAAGGGCCATCCTCCCGTAAATGGATCCCATAATAATGATTTTAACGATAAAGGAGCATGACTAAGTTGACTCAGACCGAAGGTTGTAAGTAAAGTGATAAGAATTCCGTAAAATGCATTCCAACTCAAAAACGGGAGCAATAATTTTTTGCTTTTTTTGCAAAGAAAACTCGTTAGTGGGGGGGGGGGTGAAGAAAAGAAGTATCCAGAAATAAAGATAAATAGCGGCATATGAAAGGAATAGGGCGGAAACCATGGCAAAAAGCCAACGCCGCTGTGACCGCCGACTACCAGAATAATTCCTAATGCAGATAATATATTAAATTTTTGATTTACCATACCATACACCGCCCATTTAGTGTGATAATAAAGATACTTACCTATCATATAAAAGCACTTAAATAAAGTCAAGCATTTAAATGCTAACATAATCAAAAATAATAGGCAGTGGGAGTTCATTCTAGCTTTTCTTTGTTACAGCTTTGTTGCAACAAGCGGGGGGCGTAGACGACTGCGTCTAATTGGGGTATAATATAGGTTAAAGTTTTATAGGTTGGGGAGACTACAAGACTATGCGCGATTCTATATCCATAAAAAATAAGTACAGCACGGCGGTATTGCCAGTCGTGCTGCTCATTGTCGATTATATTGCCATATTAGCGGCGGAGTGTGTTTCCTATAACCTGCGGAATCTATTAGTTCCGGAAACGCATCTCCGCCTCTCGTGGCTGTCGATGCACGTTATCATTCCTGTCGTCTATTTAGGCTTTATGCAGGTTCATGAGCTGTATACGCGGCGAACCCAGTTTTGGCGTATCATTTCGGAAATCTTTAAGGTAAATATCTATGCTGTCGTTTCCTTGGTCGTCATCATGTATTTGGCTCAAACGGCTGCGCAGACGTCGCGCCTTTTCGTGGCCTTGATGTGGGTATTTTCCTTTGTCTTTCTCGTAGCCGGCCGGTATATAACGAAAAAAATATTAGGTCATGTACGAGCACTGCAGGTTCCCGTATTGGTCATGGGAGCCGGCAAGACAGCAGCCCTCGTGCTGGAGCCGCTGCAGCATGATACTGGCCTGGGTTATGATTTTATCGGCTTTTTGGAAGACCGGGTACCGGAACCGAAGGTTGCATCTATGATGCCTCATTTGGGATCCTTTTCCGATGCCGAATCGGTCATTCGCAGTACGGGCGTGCGCCATGTGCTGGTCATTGCTCCGGGATTAAAAAATGATGAGATGCAGCAAATCGTCTATCGGCTGCAGCCCTTGGTCAAGAGAATATCCTTCATTCCCGATATGGGGAAGATGCCCTTGGCGACGCTGGATGTAGAGAGCCTGATAGACGGGCATATCGTTACATTCAGCTTCCGCAATAACTTAGCTCAGTGGTATAATAGATTTCTCAAGAGGGTATTTGATATTGTCTGCACGGTGATTGGCCTCATCTGTATTTCGCCGATTTTGGCAGGCATTGCTATATGGATTTACAGAGATTCGCCTGGCCCAGTTATTTTTAAGCATCGCCGCGTAGGGAAAGATGGAAAAGAATTTCCCTGCTATAAATTCCGCAGCATGTGCGTCGATGCCGATGTAAAATTAAAAGAACTGCTAGAAAATGATCCCGAAGCCAGAGCTGAATGGGAAAAGGACTTCAAGCTCAAGAACGACCCGAGAATCACTAGAAGCGGGGCATTCCTGCGCAGAACCAGTCTGGATGAGCTGCCGCAGCTGTTCAATGTTCTGAAAGGCGAAATGAGCCTCGTCGGCCCAAGACCTATTATCCGAGACGAAGTGCCGAGATACGGTAAATTTATTGATGACTTTTATATGGTTCGCCCCGGCGTAACCGGCATGTGGCAGACCAGCGGCCGCAGTGACGTATCCTATGACGAACGCGTGCAGATGGATACGTGGTACGTGCGGAATTGGAATGTTTGGTTTGACGTGGTGTTGATTTGGCGGACTATTGGTGTTGTATTAGGCAAGAAAGGTGCTTATTAGAATTAAAGTTAGAAAGTGAGAGGAAAAGTGGATTCTAAGCCTATACGAGTATTACAAATATTAGGAATCGTAGCTGGTGGCGGTGTAGAAGCTGTCATTATGAACTACTATGAACATATTGATAAAAGTCAGGTGCAGTTTGATTTTGTTGTTCATGAGAATAGTCCTGTAGATATTACTGAAAAGGTAGAATTGATGGGTGGGAAAGTATATAAGGTTACGCCATATACAAAAAATGTACTTGCTTTTATGTATGATGTTTATAAAATAATAAAGAAAAATCACTACACAATTGTTCACTCCAATATGAATACATTAAGTGTTTTTTCTCTTTTTCCTGCTTGGATGGCTGGCCTGCCAGTACGAATCCTTCATAACCATAGTACGTCTGTTCCTAGTGAAACGAAACGCAACATTATGAAAATGATACTGCGGCCATTTGCTAAATTATTTGCCAATAGATATTTTGCGTGCAGTCAATTGGCTGCTGAATGGATGTATGGAAAAAGTAGCGTCGAGTCTGGAAAAGTTACCATTATTCATAATGCTATCGATTTGAAAAAATATGCTTTTGATCAGGATAAAAGAGATAGAATTAGAAAAGAATTAGGCATAGAAAATAAATTTGTTATAGGCCATGTTGGTCGATTTATGTATCAGAAAAACCATGAATTTCTCATTGATGTATTTTCGGAAGTAGCTAAGAGTGAGCCTAATGTAGTTTTATTGCTTATTGGTGACGGGCCATTAAAATCTCGTATAATGCAAAAGGTCAAGGATTTGCATCTTGAAGATAAAGTATATTTTTTAGGGTTACGTTCTGATGTACAGGACTTATATAATGTCATGGATCTTTTTGTATTGCCCTCATATTACGAAGGGTTGCCTGTGGTAGGAGTAGAATGTCAAGCCAATGGTTTGCCTATACTGGTTTCTACAAATGTTACAAAAGAGTTAAAAATAGTGAATTTAGTTTATTATATAGATCTTGATGAAAAAAAGTGGATTCAGTTTATTTTGCAATATGATGATAAAATGCTAGAAAGAATTGATACTCGTGAAATGATGACTACTGGCGGGTTTAATATTAAAAGAGAAGCAGTTCATTTAAAGAACATGTATTGTGTGGGTGAATCTGTAAATGATAAATAATACACAACGAATTAAAATTTTAGTAGAACTAATGCATGGTATAGGTGATACTGTTTGTGCTATTCCGATGTTAAAAATTTTGCGTGGTAATTACCCAGATGCAGAGATAGTGGTATTAACAAAAAGTGCTGTAGAAAATAAATAGTGGGTATTTAAAGATAGATAATTTGTATAAGTAACTTAAAGTTAGTTGTTTATCAAAATTAAAAGTGAGGTAAGAAATGATTTCTATAAGAGATATTGAGCGTGCATCAATGACTCCGGAAAAAAAAGAGATGGCAAAAAATGATTATTTTGCATTTTATATAGGGCGTCCATTATCGTATATACTGACAATACCTTTTCTATATACATCATTAACACCAAATCAAGTTTCTGTTATCTCTATTATCCCACTTGTAATAGGATTTGCCCTTTCTTATATGGCTGAATCGGATTCCTTTATGTACATAAGCTGGTGTTGTT
Organism: Megasphaera sp. An286; assembly: GCF_002163455.1. Taxonomy (NCBI): domain Bacteria; kingdom Bacillati; phylum Bacillota; class Negativicutes; order Veillonellales; family Veillonellaceae; genus Megasphaera; species Megasphaera sp. An286. Next base: position 49,789 of record NZ_NFIY01000015.1, read on the forward strand.
TTTTCTTGTGGAATCTCCTTGATGGTGTCGATGGCAATATGGCAAGATATCGAAAGAGCTTTTCAAAAATGGGAAGCGTTTATGATGCGATGAGTGGTTATGCTGCAATGATTCTATCGTTTTTTGCATGGGGAATAGCTGCTGCTCATTTTCCAGGTATTTTAAATAATTACATTCATTTGAATCCTGAACTTTATATTATATTAGGTGGAATATCAGGTATTTCAGTTATTTTTCCACGATTTATAATGCATAAAGCAATAACAACTGTGGGGACAGGTGAATCAATAAATACGGTTAAGGATAAATCAAAATATGGGGTTATAAAAATAATTGCATTAAATCTTATTTCAATATCAGGATTTGTTCAAGTGTTAATGTTAATAGCTGTTCCACTAAAGTTATATGATTTATTTACGCTGAGTTACTTTATCTTAAATTTGTTGGTAATGGTTGTGTCTTTGAAATTTATTCTTAAATAATTTCGGAAAGAGGTTTTACATGAATATTGCGATAGTCATTGCTGGTGGTTCTGGACATCGGATGGGGCAGGATATACCAAAGCAATTTATTAATGTATATGACAAGCCAGTGTTAATTTACACATTAGAAGGTTTTCAAAACCATCCTATGATTGATAACATAATAGTTGTATGTATCGAGGGATGGGAAAATGTAGTAAAAGCTTATGCAAAGCAATTCAATATTACAAAACTATCTAATATTGTTTGTGGAGGAAAATCTGGGCAGGAGTCTATTCGTAACGGGGTATTTAGTTTAGAAGGCAAAGCGAAAGACGATGACATTATAATTATTCACGATGGAATTCGTCCTTTAGTAGAACCGTCTGTCCTTTCTAATGTGATCAATGTATGCCAGAAATATGGCAATGCAGTGACCTCCATGCCATATAATGAACAGATTTTTTTAGTAGATCAGGAACATCCAGACATTACAACTAAGTACATTCCTCGCGAAACGCTGCGCCGCGTATCTACTCCTCAGGCCTATCAGTTCGGTTTATTAGACCAAAAATATCACGAAGCTTTTGAAAAGAAAATTGGAATTTATGGTTCTAGTTATACGAATACTATGATGGTAGAGCTAGGAGTTCCTTTGCATTTTGCGGCTGGTTCGGATAAGAATATTAAGCTGACTACTAAAGATGATTTAGAATTGTTCAAAGCCTATCTGCATTTGGATAAGTCGGATTGGTTAAAATAGAGGTGTTGCTAGTGTATCTTACATCTAAACTTTATCAAAAGGATATTGAAAATATTATCACACTATCGTTGCCGTGGAGTAAGCTACAGGATAAAGCGTTATTACTTACTGGCGCATCCGGGCTTATTGGCACTATGTTGATTGATGTGCTTATGATCAAAAATAAAAAAGAGCAACTTAATCTGAAAATTTATGCTATTGGTCGGAATGAAGAAACCGCCAAAAAACGATTTGCAGATTATTGGGGGAAACCGTATTTTCAATTTGTTTCTATGGATGTAAACCAAACTATTCAGCTAGAAGGTAAAATGGATTTTATTATTCATGCGGCTAGTAATACCCATCCCAGATTATATGCTTCTGATCCAGTTGGTTCTCTTATGACCAATTTGGAGGGGACACATAATCTTTTGGAATATGGACGTGTGCACGGTATGGAGCGGATGTTGTTCCTTTCATCTGTTGAAATCTATGGGCAGGCATTGCGGAAGGAAGACGTGTTTGACGAAATGTACTGTGGTTATATTGACTGTAATGGTGTTCGTGCATGCTACCCCGAAGGAAAAAGGGCTGGAGAGGCTTTATGTAATGCATATATTTCCCAATATGGTATGGATATCGTAATACCTCGTCTTTCTCGTGTCTATGGCCCTACTATGCGACTGGATGACAGTAAGGCAATGAGTCAATTTCTCATGAATGGAGTGCGGAACGAAAATATTGTCCTTAAAAGCCAGGGGCTTCAAAAATTTTCTTACTGTTATGTAGGGGATGTAGTTCAGGGTCTGTTGTATTGCCTTCTTAAAGGAGAATGCGGAGAAGCCTATAATATTGCAGACATAAAAACATTTATGTTGCTAAAAGATATTACTCAGTATATCGCTAGCTTGAATGAAAAAAGGGTCGTTTTTGATTTGCCTGACGCTTCAGAGAAGAAAGGTTTTTCTAAAGTGACAGTAGGTGTTATGGATTCCAGCAAGCTGCAGGGCTTGGGATGGAAGCCTTTTGATGATTTGAAGAGTGGGATCAAGAAGACTATTGAGATTCTAAAAAGTCTTTGATTTAAATTGGGGGAAAAGGAATGCCAAAGATAAGTGTTATTGTCCCTGTTTATAATGTGGCTTCTTATTTAAAAGAATGTATAGACTCTTTACTTAGTCAGATATTTAATGATATTGAGATTATTTTGGTTGATGATGGCTCTACGGATGAAAGTGGATACATCTGTGATCAGTATGCTCAAAAAGATGCTCGAATCAAAGTTATCCATAAGAGAAATGGTGGCCTTAGTGATGCACGGAATGCGGGATTAGATATTTGTCGAGGAGAATTTATTGGTTTTGTGGATAGTGATGATTATGTTGACAATGATATGTATGAGATACTGTATCGCAATGCAGTAAAATATAAAGCAGATATTTCGATGTGTTGTGATCGACGAGTGCCATATCAGGCTGGAGACTATGATTTTAAAGGAAATAAAGTGTCTGTATGGGAAAGTAAAGAAGAAATGATTCGGCAAATTTTTTTAGCGAGACGTACAGCTGTGGCTGTTTGTCTAAAAATATTTCACAGAAATATTTTTAGACAAACAAGATTTCCTGTAGGAATGACGATGGAAGATGCCTATATTGTTTTGGATACTTTACGAGATTGCCAACTCCTAGTATTTCAAGATGTTAGCAAATATAATTATAGACGAAGAAAAGGGAGTATAGTACAGCGTACAGCTTATACGGATAAAATCTTGGATTTAGTATACGTTTATGAGCGGAATTACAATATTATCAAAAAAGAATATCCGGCACTTGAATCTGTTGGAGAGTACCGTCTGTTTTGGGCTTTGCGTGAGACACTAGCGCGCATTGGTGCTACTACAGATTATCAGGAACATGAAAATGTTATTGCTCAGTTACAACAGCGGATTAAAAGAGATTTAAAGCGCCTATGGGCAAATCCATACATGGATGCTAGGCAAAAGGCCGCTACTATCTTGGCTATGATTTCTTGTCGCGGGGTTGCTAAACTGAAGCATTATGTCTAAGAAATGATTCAAGTTGCTGCGAACTAGCTTGGATACTTATTCTGGGCATAAGTTTTATAATCATATAGAAAATACACTTTGCACTAAATAATGAGATTAATTGCAGAGGCATTTCTTTCAGGATAAAATAAAGAAACATATTGAATGTTACACTTATAAAATTTTATTTACTTAAAAAGAAATTAGTTGATGTCAACGTTAGAGGATTAGATGATGTTTTGCTAGAAAGAAATACTTCAAATTGATGGAGAATGAGAAATGGAAAAATTTGATCTGGTAAAAGAAGCAATTAACCGAAGCACAGTTGTTTCTTTCGATCTTTTTGATACGCTTGTTAAGCGTGATTGCTATAGACCTATAGAACTTTTTCATTTTGTTGAGCAAAAAGTAAATCGGGAATTTAATATTGAGAGCCGTTTTGCTTTTGCTCGGATTCAGGCGGAAAGAGCTGCGCGCAATAGAGTTAAAATGGAAGAAGTTTCGTTGGAAGAGATTTATGTCGAGATTTCTTTAGAAGTTTCTGCTGAGGAAAAAGACCAGATAAGGCAGTGGGAGGAAGAGTATGAATATGTGCTTTGTCAATGGAATCCTTTCATGAAACCTGTGTACGAATATTGTCGGCACCAGAGAAAGAAAATTTTTATCGTGACAGATATTTATCTTCCTGAGATTTTGATTCGGAGAATACTGGATAAACTTGGAATATTTTATGATGCGCTTTTTGTATCTTCTACAGAACGGAAAACAAAAAGTAAAGGAACGTTGTTTCAGGAAATATTTAGACAAACAGAAATCAAATTATCTGAAATCCTTCATATTGGAGATAATAAGCGAAGTGACTACCTCGTACCGAAAAGGCTTGGTATGCAAGCGATTTATATTCCTAACGAGGTGAAACTAAATTTAGTTATCAATAAAAAAAAGTACAAACAAATTCAAGATTATGCAAATTTATGTTCCTTTATTAATAATCATGCAGGCAACCATTCTTGGAACGCAGTTCATGCTGATCAGGATTTCAATTTCTTTGCAGAAGCTGGATATGAGGTTCAAGGACCTGTATTATACGGTTATGTGTCTTGGCTTCAAGAGCAATTCGAAAAAGATGGTATAGAAAAAGTCTTTTTTCTGGCTCGGGATGGACAACTAATGCAGAAAGCTTATAGAAAACTAATTAATCCCATTTCTGATAAATATATATATGCCTCAAGAAAAGCATTAATTATACCTTCTCTTTGGATGACACCTACTATTCCAGAAATTATTGAAGCTATTTTTTGGGGAAAGCGAGGAACTATTTCTAGTTTTTTGAAAAAGATTGGACTTAAGCCTGATGAATTTGAACAGTATTACGAAAATGCTGGATTCTTGATAGACACTTTATATGAATATGAGATTTTATGGAAAAATCAGAAATTTCAATGCATATTTGCAGAACAAGTGCAGCAGAAGATGATAGCCCATAGCCGTGAAATGTTTGATCTTCTACTTCAATATTTGGAGCAACTTGATTTTTCAGGAAAAGTAGCTATTGTAGATATTGGATGGTTTGGTCATATGCAAGGGGCATTGGAAAAGATAATAAAAGCCGCACGTATTCCAGCTGAAATTCATGGTTATTATTTGGGCCTTAGACCGGAGTCGCCGATTCTGGATCATATCCATGCCAAAGGATATCTCTTTGATAGAAATCACAACGAATCATTGTCAAAGAAAGAAGAATCTTTTAATGTTATTGTGGAGATGCTTTTCACGGCAGATCATGGAACAACAAAAGGGTATAAAAAAGAAAATGGGCAGATTATCCCGATATTAGAAAAATGGGAATACAGCGAAAAAGATTATAAAAAGGATTACGATGCTATCCACGCATGTCAAACGGGTGCCCTTTCTTTTGTAGATGATATAGTGTCAGAGCAAGAATATTTTCTGTTTAACCCGGATTCTTCCGTGACTTTTACAAATTGGATTCATCTTGGAAGATATCCCTCTCGTAAAACTGCAGAACTTTTCGGCAATCTTCATTTTATGGATGATACGATAAAATATCTTGCAAAGCCTAAAAGAAAAGGATATTTTTATTTATTTCATTTTCATGCGTTTTTGCAAGATTTTCGAGATGCCTTCTGGCGCAGTGGTTTTTTTGTCCGCACCTTAGGAGAACGGTTTCCCTATATAATTGGATATGAAATGGCCAGAAAGCTATATTCTCTACTTAGAAAATAAAATGTTGGAGGAATAACATGAAAGTTCTAACCGGTATAGTTACATTTAACCCGGATATAGATAGATTACGTGAAAATCTTAGTGCAGTTGTTGTGCAGGATACAGATATCTTGATTTTTGATAATGGTTCTATAAATTATACAGATATTGTAAGCCTTGCATTGGAATTAAGATGCAGGATTAGTCATGTTGAAGAAAATAAGGGCATTGCTTATGGGCTCAAATATATTATGAGTTATGCAATGCAAAATTGTTATGATTGGGTTTTGTCATTAGATCAAGATTCAATTTCTAATAAAGAATTGATTAATAGGTATAAAGAATATATAGGAGATCCCCAAATTGGCGCGTTAACTTGTAATATAAAAGATCGGAATTTCGTAGAAATTAGTAAACCAATTTTTGAAGGTAGCGAACATGATGTAACACGAATTCAGAAGTGTATTACTTCAGGTTGTTTTATGCGTGTGTCTGCATATACTACTACAGATGGATATGATGTTTCTATGTTCATTGATTTTGTAGATTTTGATATCTGTTATGCATTATTACGGGCAGGATATCAAATTATTAAAATTCCTTTTGATGGACTTTTGCATGAAGATGGACATGGAAAAAATGTTTCCTTTTTTGGAAAAAAATATATTATGTATAATAAATCGGCTTGGAGACGATACTATATGACGAAAAATGAAATATACCTTGCTAGAAAGTTCCCGGAATATCAATCGCCTTTTCGCACAACAATAAGATGTTTGTGGCAAAGCGTATTAATTTTGATCTATGAAGAGGATAAAATCAATAAATTTATAAAAGGCATTAAAGGTATTTACAAAGGAATTACAATGAAAATAAAAGAATAGGGGTTATTTGTTCTGTATATAATTTTTAGAAAATATGCTATAAACTGGATATTTTAACTATGGTGGTCAGTTAATATGGTCAGGTGAGAAAATGAGAGTTGAGTTTACCTATTTCCAGCCGTATTATGGTGCAGATAATACTTTTATATATCTTTTGACGGCAATAATATTTTTGCTTGCTATTATTTCTTTCGTAAAAAGTAAGTTTGATGTAGTACACCCATCCTTCATCTATTGTATTTGCTTAGCAGGATGTTGTACACTGGCTGCTCTATATACAAAGATGTGGAATCTACCTATGCATTTTAATACGGCAGCCATCATAATTGTTATGTCAATGCTATTTTTGGGGGGAGGATGCCTTGCAGAATTTTGCTGTTGTACGGATAAGTATGCTTCCGTACAGGAATCTGTTATTTTTCGTGGCTTTTTTATTAGTTGGTCGATATGGTTACTTTTTTTAGGCATTTTGGTATATTTTGCATACCTTAATTATACAGATTTTCTTCAAGTTGCACGTCTAGTCACAAATGAAAAAGAATTTAGTAAAATGCTGGGGCCAGTTATTAATGGTTTCGCGCACCAGGAAATTAAATTAAGTCGATGGAATGCGTATAGACTGCGGTTTGCTATGGGCATGGGGTATCTTTCCATCTTAGCCGTATGGCTAAATTTAATGGTGCATCAATATAAAGAAGTTATGAAATGGGGTTGTTTTGTTTTGTTATATATTCCTTTTTTGGTTTTAACCGGTGGAAGGCAACAGTTTATGTATTTAATTATGTTTGCGATGATTAGTTTTTTTATGGTTTATCGTAAAACTCATAGATTAACAAGTTCTGTGAGCAAAGAATTTGCGGTTATTGGTGTTGCTATTGTTTCCTTTTTGTTCTGCTTTCTAGGAATAGGGCTTGTTAATGGTAAAATCGGAGCAGATACTAGTTTTTTACGAGTTCTAGCTCATTATGCAGGAACCAATATTTCAGCATTCGATGTTTACCTTAATGAAATGATGATTCCGGATATTCCATATATTGGCTCAACAACATTAATCCCCCTTTATGGGTTCTTGCATGCCCATGGGTTTGATGATTTACCTGTTTTTTCTATGTACATTACGTTGTTTACTGTATTTGGTCCAGTGACAACCAATGTTTATACAGCGTTTTATCGCTATATTAATGATTTTGGTTATTTTGGTTGTGCACTCGTTATGTTTTTGTTAGGATTTTTTTATACTTTCTTTTACAAAAAAGTCTGTCTCCATGGATTGAAGAATTGGATGATTTTGATTTATTCTTCGATTGCCTATCCCATTTTTTTGATGGGAAGAGAAGAACGATTTTTTAATGAAATATTCACGACGAGTAAACTTAGTTTCATTATTGGAACATTGATCTTGTATAAATTTTTTGAGTTCTTAAGTAAGAGGAGGAGTAAAGTCAAATGATTTTACAATCGGTTATTAAAAAGTGGTATATCATTTTAATTTGTGCGGTGGCATGTTCTGGTGGCTTATATTTTGAAAAAAGTCAGGTAGAAACTGTTATTCCTCAAACAGGAGACATGACCTATATACGTGTAGTACGATTTAATACTATTCCTATTTTTGCAACAAGGCAAACTAGTAAAGAAATTGATATGACTAATTTAATGAAAGCTTGGTCAAATTTGACTGAATTAGATTCCCAAATGGAAACGAATTTTGATATGAATAAAATGAATGCAGAGTGGGATAAGATGGTTAATTCTCAAAAAATGAAATGGTTGGGAGAACATTTCCGCGTTCAGAATATAGGACCTGGTCTCTATGAATTGATTATTCAGTTTACTAAAAAAGATGCCAAAGATTCGCAGTATATTAAAGAAAATAATACAAATTTGATGGATGCATATCAAACTTATTTTTCTAAAACTTCCGCTTTGGTTACAAAGGATACGGGTTTAAGTACTGTGAAAGAATTTCAAAGTATTAATGAAGATAAAGTGGTAAGTAAGGGGATTATTAAAAAGAAATATGCATTAATCGGCTTTGTTCTTGGTGCGTTAATTGGTATAGTTATTGTTATGGCTTGGGATGCAAGAAAACATTGGGGTAATCACTGAGAAGGTGATGTTAAATGAATTTTATTGACACCTTTAAAAATATAGCTTATTCATTCAGTGCGAACCTCTTTTCTTTGTGTATTTCTGTTTTCATGGTCATGGTTGTTCCTAAGTTTCTTAGTGTGCATGATTATGGCCTATGGCAACTTTTCTTATTTTACTTTTCTTATTTAGGCTTTTTGCATTTTGGGTGGGAAGATGGAATCTATCTTCGTTATGCTGGGAAATCATTTGATGAGTTAGATCAGCGAACTTTTGCTGGACAGTTTTATGGGATTATAATATTGCAGATTTTTTTAGCTGTTTTCGTAATTTTTGGAGGACAATTATTAATTACTGATCCTATAAAGAGGTTAGCGCTAACATGTGCAGTTTGCCTAGCTCCTTTTGTAAATTTCACAAATCTATGTAACTTTATCATGCAAATTACAAATCGCATCAAGGATTATGCTAAGTTTCTTTTTACAGAACGTATTGTATTTTTCTTAGGTGTGGTCATCTTCTTGTTGGGGTTGCATCGGAATGAATTCTGTTACATGTATTATGCTAAGTTGTTTTCTATGATAATTCTTACCTTGAGTGGTATTTATTTGTGTCGTAATCTGTTGAAGCCTAGATTTTATCCAATGAGGCGAATTGTCTGGGAAATGAAGAAAAATCTTACTGTAGGCAGTAAGTTGATGATAGCTAATATCGCAGGCATGCTTATTATTGGTATTGTTCGCTATGGTATTTCCGTGGGTTGGGATGTGTCAACTTTTGGACAAGTATCACTGACGTTAGGGATTTCTAACTTTTTTATGGTGTTCATTTCATCTGTAAGTGTGGTGTTTTTTCCTATCATCAAAAATCTAGATAAAAATAAACGGGTTACAATTTATAGAACGATTCGAGCCAGTCTAGATATTGTTTTGTTTGCTGCTTTAATTGGATATTACCCTCTCAAATGTATTTTGACCTGGTGGTTACCGCAATATGCGGACAGTCTCATTTATATGAGTGTTTTATTCCCCATTTGTGTTTTTAACAGTAAATTGAGCCTTTTAATTAACACATACCTAAAGAGTATGCGTCAGGAAGTACTAATGTTAAAAATTAATGTTCTCAGCGTAATGGTTTCTCTGGCTGTAACTTTTGTAGTGGTGAGAATTTTTCATAATTTGTCTCTAGCTGTACTTTCTATTGTTGGTATTTATGCTTTCCAATGCTGCTTGGCTGAATGTTTTATTAGTCATCTTCTTAAAATGAATGTACGCAAAGATATCCTAACAGATATTTTGCTATGTGGTATCTTTATTGCTAGTGGTTGGTATATTCAGAACGTGTGGTGCATGGTAATTTATGTTGGTGCATATGCTATTTTTATTATGTTAAATCGAGATCAAGTACAGAAATTGATTAAATTACTGAAAGTAAAAAGTTGATAGAAGATGGGGATTGGTTTAACTGGTGGCAGTGGTGCTTGAGTATATCTACTTTACCACGACGCTGGCAGGGATCAATATCATTTTGAGTATTGGGTATCCGGTAGTCTGTTTAATCTTGAGAATTTAATTAGGTGGTGGTTTACTACGATCTATTAATTACTTCAAACAGGTGGAAAAATCAATGTATGTGACATTCATAATATATTAAGCACATATTATGGAATTAATATTATTTGATTTGTGAACGTGATATTTGTTGAAATTATTTATGGATACGATTATTTTTTATACGAAGAAGATGAGGCTAAAATGAATATCTTAATAACTGGTGGAGCTGGATTTATTGGCTCTCATATCGTAAGGAAATTATTGGAAACTGGAAATACGCCTATTGTTTTAGATAATTTTAGCACTAGTGCATTGGAAAATATTCCAACAGGAGTAAAGTATTATCGGATGGATATCTTGGACAAGACTTTACAGAGCGTATTAAAGGATGAAAAGATAGATGCCATTGTGCATTTAGCTGGACAAACTATGGTTGATTATTCATTAAAACATCCTTTCGAAGATATGATGCAAAATATTGAAGGAATGGTCAATCTTTTGGAGGCGGCAAGAATTACAGGGGTAAATCGTGTAGTGTTTTCATCTACGGCAGCAGTTTATGGAGATGTTAACGAATCAGATTTACCTATTAGAGAAAATCATTTGTTGCAGCCTATGTCTTTTTATGGACTGAGTAAATTAACTGAGGAAAAATATCTTGAGATGTATCATAAGATATTTGGTGTGAATTATGTCATTTTACGTTTTGCAAATGTATATGGAGAACGTCAAGGTATAAAGGGAGAAGGAGGTGTTATAAGTATTTTTGCTAAATGTTTTGCCGAAAACAAGGATATTACTGTTTTTGGAGATGGAAAGCAGACAAGAGATTTTATCTATGCAGGAGATATTGCGGATGGTATTTATGCTGCGTTGCAGACTTCTAATGTAAATACTGTTTACAATTTAAGTACGCAGATAGAAGTAAGTCTATTAGGCATCATAAATACTTGTAGTGTTATTTTACACAAGGAGATCAATCCGCATTTTGAATCGGAACGTAAAGGGGATATATATCGGTCTATGTTATGTAATCGTAAAGCAAAAGAAGAACTTTTCTGGACTCCTAAAACGAATCTAGTGACTGGCCTAGAGCGGACACTAATATATTTTCTTGATGATAATGCAGGTGCTTTATGGAGGTAATCAAAATCTCTTCCTGAAAATGCATTAAGTACAATAATATGTTCTATGATAAAAAATATTTATGGAGTCTGCTATTAAAAAAGTTACACTTAGTTTGACAGTTTACCATAAAAAAATAGAAGTGTGTATTGAAAATGCTATAAAAATATATTAGGAAAATAAATACACTGCATTGTCCGAAAACCTTTAAAGTTGAGCTTAACTACGGCTATCTGATAATTTGGACTTATACCTAAGAGGTTAAATCTCGCTAGATTGCACAGATCTCAGATATTTAAAAGAGTGCTGGGTGGGGAAAAATAAATGTGAGACATAAGGGGAAGATTTTGGACAATATTTTGAGGTCAATTTATCGTATGTAGATATTTCTTTATGCTTTATGTAGATAAGGAACAATAAGTTTCGCAAAAATAAAAAAGAGACATGGTTTGCAGAACTCTGGTAGAATGAAGTTGCGACACAACATTCTGAAAGGAGCGAGCAAACCATGTCTGAAAAGATTGTACAGCTTAATGAGGAAGTAATCAAGGGGCAGCTCAAGGAACTTGTGCGTGGCAGCGTAGAGGAGACACTCAATGAGCTGCTGGAGGCCGAAGCGGAGAAACTGACTCAGGCGGCCCGATATGAGCGCAATGAGAAGCGTCAGGGCTATCGCAGCGGCCACTACAGGCGCAGCCTCACTATCACTTCCGGGGACGTTACCCTCAAGGTACCCAAGCTCAAAGGGATCTCCTTTGAGACCGCCATTATTGAGCGGTATCGCCGCCGTGAAAGCAGCGTAGAAGAAGCCCTCATCGAGATGTATCTGGCCGGCGTATCCGTCCGGCGTGTGGAAGACATTACAGAGGCGCTGTGGGGCAGCAAAGTGTCGCCCTCAACCATCAGTGAACTGAATAAGAAGGCATATGTCCACATTGAGGATTGGCGTAACCGCCCCTTACAGGGAGGGCATTACCCGTATGTCTATGTGGACGGCATCTACTTGCGTCGCAACTGGGGCGGAGAGTTTGAGAATGTGGCCATTCTGGTAGCGATTGCGGTAAATGAAGATGGATACCGTGAGGTTCTTGGGGCTGCCGAGGGCATGAAGGAGGACAAGGCTAGCTGGGTCAGCTTCTTTCAATGGCTGCGAGGCCGGGGCCTGGATGGAGTTAAACTGGTAGTTGGCGACAAGTGCCTGGGTATGCTGGAAGCTGTAGGAGAAGTGTTTCCAGAGGCCAAGTACCAGCGGTGTACTGTACACTTTTACCGCAATATCTTCTCTGTAACGCCTCGTTCCAAGGTGAAGCTGGTGGCCAAAATGCTCAAAGCGATCCATGCGCAGGAGAGCAAGAAAGCTGCCCGTGAGAAAGCCCGGGCCGTGGTAGAAGAACTGCGTTCCATGAAACTGAAAGAGGCTGCCAAGAAGGTGGAGGATGGCATTGAGGAAACGCTGACTTACTGCGATTTTCCCTGTGAA
>NZ_NFIY01000016.1:0-59695 GCF_002163455.1 Megasphaera sp. An286
GACTCGCCCGGGCTTGTCAAGCACTTTTTTGAAGTTCTTTTCAAGCGAACCGGCTATCCGGCCTGCCGCGGCGTCCTGCCGCAACAGCTTGTTTAGTATATCCTCTTTTCGCCCTGTTGTCAAGAGATTTTTTATAAAAAAAAGAAAGCAGAGAGCAATTCTCTGCCTTCTTCGCCTTTATTACTTATTCTACGGTAACGCTCTTCGCCAAGTTTCTCGGCTTGTCGACGTCGTTGCCCCGGCTGACTGCAATATAGTAGGACAACAGCTGCAGCGGAATAATCGCCATAATAGGTACGACAAAATTATCCGAAGCCGGAACGGTAATCAACGTATCTACAGTCTTCCGTACTTCCGTATCGCCTTCCTGCACTACGCCGATGACATAGGCGTCGCGGGCCTTGACTTCCTTGATGTTGCTGATCATTTTTTCTTCCACGTCTTTTTGCGTAGCCAAAGCGATGACGGGAACGCCTTCTTCAATGAGGGAAAGCGTGCCGTGCTTCAATTCGCCGCCGGCATACGATTCGGCGTGAATATAGGAAATTTCCTTTAATTTTAAAGCGCCTTCCATAGCCAAGCCGTAGTCCATGGACCGGCCGATAAAGAAAACGTCTTCTTTGCCTTCGAAGGAACTGCACATCGCCTTGATTTCGTCAGCGCAGTCAAAAATCTTACGGCACAAATCGGGAACAGCCGTCAAGTCATGAAGAATGCGGGACTCTTCATCGGCAGTCAGCGTTCCGTTCAAACGTCCCATATACAGAGCTAGCAGCAGCAATGTTACAAGCTGCGTCGTATAAGCCTTGGTCGACGCGACAGCAATTTCCGGGCCGGCCCAGGTATAGGCTACCTGATCGGCTTCGCGGGAAATTGACGAGCCGACGACATTCGTAATCGCCAGGGAACGCGCACCTAAGCGCTTCGCTTCTTTCAGCGCAGCCAGCGTATCAATAGTTTCGCCGGATTGGCTGATGACGATGCACAGCGTCTTGCTGTCTGTCAGAGGATTTCTATACCTGTATTCCGAAGCGATATCTACTTCAACGGGAATACGGGCCAATTTTTCAATAAAGTATTTTGCCAGCAAACCAGCATGATACGCCGTGCCGCAGGCCGTAATCATAATCTTGCCGATAGACGTAACGTCTTCCGTCGTCCAGTTCAGTTCTTCAAACTGCACGTGCGAGCCGTCTTCGGAAATGCGGCAGCCCATCGTATCCTTAATGGCTTTCGGCTGTTCGTAAATTTCCTTGAGCATGAAATGTTCATAGCCGCCCTTTTCGGCTGCTTCCGCATCCCAGTTGACTTCAAAGACTTTTTTAGAAATGGGATTTCCTTCCAAATCGGTAACCCATACGTTGTCTTTTTTTACGATGGCAATTTCACCGTCATTCATGATATAGGTCTTGCGCGTATAGCTCAAAATGGCTGGAATATCCGAGGCGATATAGTTTTCGCCTTCGCCGAGGCCGACGATAAGGGGATTGTCTTTTTTGCTGCAAATGATCTTATCCGGTTCAAAACGGCTCATGAACACGAGGGAATACGAGCCGCGCAGCCGGACCAGCACGCGCTGTACAGTCCGCGTAAAGTCGCCGTCATACATGTCAGCGCATAAGTGGGCTACGACTTCCGAGTCCGTTTCCGACTTAAAGCGATAGCCTTTTTCCAGCAGCTCTTCCTTCAGCTCCATGTAGTTTTCGATAATGCCGTTGTGAACGATAGCGAAATTGCCGGCTTCATCCGTATGCGGATGAGCGTTGAGATCCGACGGTCCGCCGTGCGTAGCCCAGCGCGTATGGCCGATGCCGACCGTTCCGACGACAGGATGGGCCTTCACTTCTTCAGCCAGGTTCACAAGGCGGCCCTTCTTCTTGCGCACGGCAATAGCGCCATCATGATACACGGCGATGCCGGCAGAATCATATCCTCTGTACTCCAGCTTCGTCAAGCCGTCCATCAAAAAATCAGCTGCTTCTCTTCCTCCAATATACCCTACAATACCGCACATACATATAACCTCCTAGTGTGTGTATTTGCTTCCCACGACGACATTGTCCATTCCGTTGCCGCAATGCTTTTCCGCCATGTAACGACTGAAGCTGCCGAGAGGCATCCGCTGACATGTTCGATACTCCTCTTCCTCGTCCGCCCGCCGTTGCCGGCGGGCACTAGCGCTATCCATTTTACGAAGGATTTCCAAACGCCTGTAAAAAAAACAGGAATGAAGCGAACTTCATCACTTCATTCCCACATTCTAATATATTTTATCACCTAGGTCAATACCTACTTGGAGGGACCCATTTCATGCTCTACGACGACGGCAATATCGTCGACGATACGCTGAAGCTGTTCCAGGTCGGGCCCTTCCGCCATAACCCGAATCAGCGGCTCCGTGCCGGACGGACGGACCAGGATACGGCCTTCGTCGCCCAATTCCGCTTCTCCCGCTGAAATAGCCGCCATGATGAGATTGTTTTCTTCCCATCCCGATTTTGTCTGCACAGTCACATTCTTTAAAATCTGGGGATAACGGGTCATGAGGGCCGCTAATTCTGACAGCGGCTTATTCTGCTGCTTCATGATGCTGAGAAGCTGCACCGCCGTCAGCAGTCCGTCGCCTGTCGTATTATAGTCGAGGAAAATAATATGGCCTGACTGCTCGCCGCCTAAGGAATAGCCGTCCTTGCGCATTTTTTCCAGGACATACCGGTCGCCGACAGCCGTCGTTTCCGTACGGCATCCCATGTCTTTCAAGGCCTTGTGGAAGCCGATGTTGCTCATTACCGTTCCTACGACCGTATCCTGCTTCAAGCGGCCTTCTTCTTTCAGTTTCAGCGCGCAGAGCAGCATGATCTGGTCGCCGTCCATCTCCTGCCCCTTTTCATCGACGGCCAGACAGCGGTCGGCGTCGCCGTCATTGGCAATGCCGATATCGGCGCCGCAGCGCAGCACCGTTTCCTTCAAATCTTCCAAATGGGTGGAGCCGCAGTTGTCATTGATATTCACGCCGTTCGGCTCCGTATGAATGGCAATGACTTCGGCTCCCAGGCGCTTCAGGATTTCCGGTCCGATAGAATAGGCCGCGCCATTGGCACCGTCGTACACGACCTTTAAACCCGATAAATCTACATTTGTCGACTTGCATACGAAATCGGCATATTCCTGCTGCAAATCCGTCCACAAGGAAATCGTGCCGATGCCGGCGCCTACAGGCCGGCTCTGCAGACCGGCTCGTTCGTCGCGGAGCATGTATTCTTCAATCCGGTCTTCCATTTCGTCGGGAAGTTTGTACCCGTACCCGTCGAAGAACTTAATGCCGTTGTATTCAAAGGGATTGTGGGACGCCGAAATGACGACGCCGGCATCCATGTGATGGGTCCTTGTCAAATAGGCGACGGCCGGAGTCGGAATCACGCCGGCCATATAGCATTCGCCGCCGGCAGACGCGATGCCCGCTGCTAAAATGCTGGCCAGCATGGTGCCGGAACGGCGCGTGTCGCGGCCGATAAGAAATGTCGGATGTTCCTTATTTTGTCCAAAAATATACGCGGCGGCCCTGCCTAAATGATATGCCAATTCCGGCGTCAGGGAATCGTTAGCAATGCCCCGCACACCATCAGTACCAAACAATCTAGCCATTTACAACTACCTCCAAAGGTTGATATTTACGAATGATTTCATTTGCCGTTTCCAATCCGTCGAGAAAAGCGCTCATAATGCCGCCGGCATACCCTGCGCCTTCTCCCACGGGATACAGTCCCGCCGCATCGACGGCCATGCGGTCTTCGCCGCGCACGATGCGCACGGGAGCGCTGGTTCTCGTTTCCACGCCGGTCATGACGACGCCGTCGTCGTCAAAGCCGCGAATCTTGCGGCCGAAGTAGGGCAAGGCCTGCTCCAGCGTATGGGTCACGAAGTCCGGCAGCACGTTATGCAAATCTGTCCAGGTCACGCCAGGACGGTACGTATGCACCGCCCCTTCTGCCGGCGAGGAACCCTTGAGAAAGCTTCCTACGGTCTGCGCCGGCGCGCGGTAATTACTGCCTCCGGCCTTATACGCCAGCTCCTCGTACTGCCGCTGAAACTCGATGCCGGCCAGGGGCCCGCTGCCGACGTCGTCTGTCGTCACGTTGACGACTAAGGCGCTGTTGGCCACGCCGCTGTCGCGCCGATACAGGCTCATGCCGTTCGTCACAACCCGTCCTTCTTCAGACGCCGCCGCCACGACGGCTCCGCCGGGACACATGCAGAAGGAATAACACGACCGGCCTTCCGGGCTATGGTACACCAAAGCGTAATCAGCCGGGTCCAATCCCAATTCCGCCGCGTCGCAGCCGTATTGCCCGCGATCGATAACCTGCTGGTCGTGCTCGATGCGCACGCCGACGGCAAAGGGTTTCTTTTCCAGGACAACGCCTTCGTCGTGCAGCATGTAATACGTATCGCGGGCGCTGTGCCCAATGCCTAAGACGACGACATCCGTCTCATATTCATCCTCACCGTTGACGATAACGGCGCATACCCTTCCCCGTTCATCCCGGCGTATGGAAGTCACGCGGCTCTGAAAACAAACCGTTCCACCTGCCAATTCTATCATATGACGCATATTTTTTACAACGTTCCGCAAAATATCCGTCCCTACGTGGGGATTATAGGCATATAAAATTTCCGGCGGCGCTCCCGCATCGACCAGGGTCTGAAGGATATGGCGCAGGAGCGGATGATTCACCCGCGTCGTCAGCTTGCCGTCGGAAAACGTGCCGGCTCCGCCTTCGCCGAACTGCACGTTCGACTCGGGCCGGAACGTTCCGCCGTTCCAGAATTCTTCCACATGGGCCGTCCGCGTATCTACGTCGCAGCCCCGTTCAAATACGATCGGCTTATACCCGCCGCGCGCCAAGGCCAGCGCCGCGGCTAATCCCGACGGCCCCGTGCCTACGACGACAGGACGATGGCGCAGCACGACGTCGCCGGGCTGCGGCGGAACATACGCAGTTTCCGCAATCCGGCGGACATCCTTGGCGTCGCGGCAGCGCCGCCATATTTTTTCTTCGTCATGAAAGGCGACGTCTACCGTAAATACCAGATAAATATTCGGCTTCCGCCGCGCGTCTACAGAACGCCGCACGACGCAGATATGCTCTATATCTGCCGGGCTGCAGCGAAGCTTTTTAGCTACCAGCGCCTCTATGGATTTCTTCATAGGCACGCCGGTGCGGATATTCATTACCCTTAGCACGCAATTCGCTCCTTTACTATTCCACGTCTACGGCAACTTCGATCGTATCGGGTTCGAAGATGACGCCGTTTACAGGCGATACGATAATCTTCCATTTCTTATCTTGCTTCAAGCCTGAAATATCGATAGGCGGCAAGTCGATGCGGGACAAATTCTTGAGAATATTCGCGTCTCCCTTTACGGCAACCGTATTCGGATTTATTTTGATTTCTTTCAGCGATACAGACGGAGACACGTCCCCTTCCGTCGTCACGTAAACGGGAATGTCTTTCGTCACGGCATTATGACCGATGGATATGCGGATATTGCTCTGCCACGGCGTCATTTCCAGTCCTTCGACGCGGGAACCGTCCGCTGCCACCAGCCGGATAGGCGCCATGATAGAAAAGTCGTCTATCCTGTCTTCGATCGGAATTTCCACGACAGCCTGTTCCACTTGCTTGACAAGACGGCGAGCGCCGCTGATGACGACCTTTTCCGGCACGACCTTCAGGCTGCTGACGAAAATATCGTTCTTCGTCTGTCCTACCAAATGCGGCGTCAGTGCCAATTCCCGCACGGTGTATACGTCGACCATAATGTCAGCCGAGGTCATGCTCTGCTTTTTCAGCTCCGTCCCCGCCGGAATTTCTATGCGGACAGGGGCGCTCATTTCGCCTTCCTGGGCATCGGACAAATCAATATAGGCTTTAATATCCGACGGCCCTACGTTGATAATCGTGTTGCGCGGCCCGGACAGGCGTACGTAGACCGTCTTCGGCACGTTCGACGTAATGTACTGCGAGTCGAGGTTTTCCACGACGATCGGCACCGTATAGCTGCCTTCGCTCATGGGATTCTGTTCGTTAATGATAAAGAACCACAGCACGATCGCCATTAACAGACAAATAATCTTTAATTGCCATTTTTTGTCAAGCTTATTCATCATATCACGGCCTCCACTTGAAAATATTGGCTAAGCCCTGAGGCGTCTTGTTCAAGAAGGTCTTCAGCACGTTGCGCAGGGCGTTGCTGTCCAAGTGACGGTAAATATGACCGCCGTACGTATATGAAATAGAGCCCGTTTCTTCGCTGACGACGACGACGACGGCGTCGGCCATCTCGCTGAGGCCGATAGCCGCGCGATGCCGCGTCCCCAGCTCCGTAGACAAGGAACGGTCCGCCGTGAGCGGAAGCAAGCATCCTGCCGCCATGATGCGGTTTTCCCGAATAATGACAGCCCCGTCGTGAAGGGGCGTATTGGGAATAAATATATTTCCCAGCAGCTCCCGCGACACGACGCCGTCGATGGGAACGCCCGTATCGATGTAGTCGTTCAAGCCCACTTCCCGTTCAAAGACGATCAGCGCGCCGGTCCGCGTTTTGGACATCGAATCGGTAATCGCCACGATTTCATCGATAAGCCGCTCCAGCTCCTTGGCGTTCAGCACATGGCCCGACTGCAGAAACCGGCCTCTCCCGATTTGTTCCAGGGCACGCCGCAGCTCCGGCTGAAAGACGACCGGCAAGGCAACCAATATGACCGTCATGCCCTGCTGCAGCATCCAGTTGATGACGTGCAGATCCAGGACCCGGCTGACGACCGTCACGGCACCGAGCACCAGCAGCCCCTTGATCAGGGCCACGGCCCGTGTGTTGCGAATCAAAATGAACAGTTTATACAGCACAAAGGCGACAAGCAGAATATCCAATATGTCAAGCAGACGAAAGCTGCTGATAAACCCCTGAATAGATACGCTCATGTTATTTCTCCATTACGACAACAAACTAATCATGGTTAAGTAAATTCATTGTACACTATTTTTACTTCAAAATAAAGTCGCAGGCCCGTACAAAAACAAAGCCGCAGCCAGGAGCTCTTGTCTCCGCTGCGGCTTTTCCACATCAATTATAATTCGTTCGACGCCGCTTTTTCCAGCGGCCCGTCGCCTGCAGCTCCGCATGCTGCCTGAAGCTGCGATTCCTGGCGGGCGAGTTCGGCAAAATCAATGGCCTTCAATTTTGTTACCAAGTCCCGCTGGATATCGGCAAAGGCATTGTAAATAGAGCACATGCCGCTGCAGCCGCGGGAACACGAGCTGATGTCATGCAGACAGCGCTGCAGTTCCGTCTGGCCTTCTACGGCTTCGATGACGTCAAACAAGGTGATATCTTCCGGCGAGCGCTGCAGGGCAAAGCCCCCGTCGACGCCGCGGTACGATTTCATGATGCCGGCAGCCGTCAAATTTCTCATGATTTTTAATAAAAAACGCTCGGGGATATTTTGTTTTTCTGCTAAGGCAGCGCCGGTTATTTTCGTGCCCTCCGGCAGCGACGCCAGGTACAGCACCATGCGGAAAGCATAATCAGTCGCTTGATTTAATCTCATTACTCTAATCCCTCCTTGCATGTGTCTATTATACAATAAGTCACTAAAAAAGTGTAGTTTAAAATAAAAAAAAGAAAAGGTCCTGATGACGAATGCCTGTCATTCATCATCAAGACCTGTATTACATCGCCCTTACAAGGCGTCGATAATCAAAAAGATAACTGCCGACAATGCAGCACTGATCGGTATGGTAACGCACCAGGCAATGACCATGCTGCGGGCTACGCCCCAGTGGACGGCGCGAACCCGTTCGGCCGAACCGACGCCCATGATAGAGCCCGATACGACGTGCGTCGTACTGACCGGCAAGTGCAGGAACGTCGCGGAAAAAATAACTAAGGACGAATTCAGGTCGGCAGCAAAGCCGTTGATGGATTCCATCTTGAAGATCTTCGTCCCCATCGTGGAAATGATACGCCACCCGCCGGCAGACGTGCCCAAAGCCATGGACGTGGCGCAGGCCAGCTTTACCCACGTGGGAATTTCCATCGTATCGATGTATCCGCCGCTCAGCAGGGCCAGGGCGATGATGCCCATCGCTTTCTGGGCGTCGTTGGAGCCGTGCGAAAAGGCCATGAGGCTGGCCGACACGAGCTGCATCTTGCGGAACTGGCGGTTTAAGGCGATAGGCGAATACTTGCGGACAATCCAAAGGATGGCGATCATGACGAAATATCCTGTCGCCAAGGCGATGACCGGCGATAAGATCAGCGATAAGATGATCTTTTCAATACCGCCCATATCCAAAGCCGCCGGGCCTACGCTGATGCATACGGCGCCGATAACGCCGCCGATGAGCGAGTGGGACGAGCTGCTGGGTATACGGTAATACCACGTCGCGATATTCCAAATGATAGAGCCGATCAGGGCGGCTACGATGACTTCCAAACTAATCTGGGCCGGATTTAACACCAAATCCCCGCCAATCGTCTTGGCGACGCCTGTACTGACCATCGCGCCGGCAAAGTTCAGCACAGCGGCCATCATAATCGCATGGCGCGGCGTAATGGCCCGCGTCGACACGCTGGTAGCAATGGCGTTAGCCGTATCGTGGAACCCGTTGATATAGTCAAACAGCACGGCCAGCAGCACAATGGCCCATATTAACCAATGCTCAGGCATACTTTAAGACGACCTTTCTGAACGTAGTAACCAGATCTTCGCATTCGTCGGTAATATCTTCGACAGATTGAAGAACTTCCTTCCATTTGATGATTTCAATGGGATCTTTGCATTCCGAGAATAATTTGGCCATTTCCTTATGATACAAATCGTCGCAGTCCTGTTCCAGCTTCAGCACCTTGTGGCTGCGGGCTTCGACCTTGAGGTAATTTTTCTTTAAATCCTTCATGTAGCCGATGGATTTACAGATTTCCTTCATCGCTTTGGCCGTGATGACGGTCATCTGCTTAGCACCCTCCGTCGCCTGTCCGATTTGGTACATGCACATCTTATCCATGATTTCGCTGATATTGTCGATGACCGCATCCAATTCGTCAATAAGCTGCTGGATGTCTTCGCGGTCCATCGGCGTGATGAACGTTTTTTGCAGACGCTTCATGGTCTCCAATACGAGCTCGTCGGCTTCATCGGCCAGGGAATCGATTTTTTCCAGCGCTTCCTCTTTAGGAATCTGGTCGTTCATGGCCTGCCGCAGCAGATCGGCTGCCTGATAACTCAGCATCGCGTGCTGGTCTAATAATGCGAAAAACTTTTCTTCTTTGGGCTTTAAGTGGAATGCCATACTAATCAGTTCTCCTTGTCTGCAAACACATTTTTTACGTAATAATTACGCACTGTTTACCTATATTTTACATAGCTGTGTCTTTCTGCATTATACCATATACGACCTCATTATTCTAGAAAAGGCGTTGCCAATATGGCATATTCTACATGAATTTTTTTATAGGCGCAGCGGGCCGTCTTTGCGGGTGCACTGTCGGAGCGTTAAAAGATTTAAGGCTATGCATTCTCCAGATATTGTCATTTTCATGGGTGACAAAGTTACATTACTATTTGTTGCGTTTGCCCCATCCTGCCGATATACTTAAGCTATCA
Source organism: Megasphaera sp. An286 (assembly GCF_002163455.1). Taxonomy (NCBI): domain Bacteria; kingdom Bacillati; phylum Bacillota; class Negativicutes; order Veillonellales; family Veillonellaceae; genus Megasphaera; species Megasphaera sp. An286. The sequence goes on from NZ_NFIY01000016.1 coordinate 9,672, forward strand.
GAAACACAAGCAGTCCGGAATGCAGCGTGCGCACTGAATCACTTTAGGAGGTACAACAATGAAAGCAAAGATTCAATCGTTCGGCCGCTTCCTCAGCGGTATGGTCATGCCGAACATCGGCGCCTTCATCGCCTGGGGCCTTATTACGGCCATGTTTATCCCCTCAGGCTGGCTGCCGAATGAAAAGCTGGCCGCCATGGTCGGACCGTTCCTGACCTACGTCCTGCCCCTGCTCATCGCCTATCAGGGCGGCAAGGCCGTCGGCGGCGACCGCGGCGCCGTCATCGGCGTCATCGCGACGGTCGGCGTCATCTGCGGCACATCGTACACCATGTTCATGGGCGCCATGGTCATGGGTCCCTTGGCAGGCCTGGTCATCAAAAAGTTCGACGCCGCCGTAGACGGCCGCATCAAGCCTGGCTTTGAAATGCTGGTCAACAATTTCTCCGTCGGCATCATAGGCATGCTCTTATCCATCGTAGGCTTTTATCTCATCGGCCCGGTCATGGGTATCCTGCTCACCTTCCTGACAGCAGGCGTTCAGATTCTCGTCACCTACGGCGTCTTCCCCCTCATCGGCCTCTTCGTCGAACCGGCAAAGGTACTGTTCCTGAACAACGCCATCAACCACGGCATCTTCACGCCCCTGGGAGCCGAGCAGGTATCACAGGCCGGCAAGTCAATTTTCTACATGATTGAAACGAACCCCGGCCCCGGCGCAGGCGTCCTCATCGCCTACTGGCTGTTCTCTAAGGATAAAATGACGAAGCACTCCGCTCCCGGCGCGCTCATCATTCACGCCTTAGGCGGCATCCACGAAATTTCCTTCCCCTACGTCCTCATGAATCCCATGCTCCTGCTGGCTACGATCGGCGGCAGCGTATCGGCGTTGTTCTACTATTCGCTTCTCGACCTCGGTTTATCCGGCCCGCCCTCTCCGGGCAGCCTCATTTCGTACCTGGCAATGGCGCCTAAAGGATCTACGCTGTCCGTCATCATCGGCATTTTCATCGCCGCCGGCGTGTCCTTCCTCATCGCTTCGCCTATCATCCGCATGTCCGGAGCCAAATCGTCGGACTCCCTCGCCGAAGCCCAGCAGAAGATGAAAGCCATGAAAGCCCAGTCCAAGGGCATGGCAACGCCGACGGCCGCCGAAGTGCCGGCAGTCAACATGAAAGAAATTAAAAACATCGTCTTTGCCTGCGACGCCGGCATGGGTTCCAGCGCCATGGGCGCCGCCGTCCTGCAGAAGCGTCTGAAAAAAGCCGGCCTGACGGACATCAAGGTCAGCCACGCGTCCGTTTCGGAAGTGCCGAAAGACGCGCAGCTCGTCGTCTGCCATCAGGACCTGGCGGACCGGGCCAAAGCCAGCGCGCCCCAGGCCCGTCTCATTACGATTACCAACTTTATGGCCGCGCCTGAATACGCGACGCTCGTAGAAGAACTGGCTTCGGTCCAGCTCCCGCCGTCGTAAAAACCTGCCGTGTTATCGCACGGGGTTCCCGTCACGCAGAGGAGGTGATACTACGGAATTCACATTGCGCATCCAACAAATTTTGTCTATCCTGCTGCGGCATCAAGATTTTCTGCACGAACAGCAAATCGCCGACGAGCTGGCTATCAGCAAGCGCACGGTCCAGCGCGAGTTGGATTACATCACGACGATTCTCGCGCCGTACCAGCTGACGCTGACGCGCAAAAAAGGAGCGGGCCTCCTGCTGGCCGGCACGCCGCAGGCAAGGCAGCGCCTGGCCGACGCCTTAAACGCCTCGGGCCGGTCGGATTGGTCCGATAAAAGGGAACGGCGGCGCTACCTGTTGTTCGAACTGCTGCGGGACCGGACGCCAAAAAAGCTATACCATTACAGCCGGCTCCTGGGCGTCAGCGAGTCGACAGCCGCTTCCGATTTGGAAGCTCTTGGCCCCTGGCTGCGGAAAAATAATTTATCCATCTTGAAAAAGCCCGGCTTCGGCGTCGTCCTGAACGGTACGGAACAAAATTACCGCGAAGCCATGCGGCGCTTCATCAGCGAAACGGCTCCCGTAGACAAATTAAAAGAAATTACCGATCCCCACGCCGCCCTGGCGAAAGCCGTCATGAACGTAACGGACAACGGCATTTACCGCCTGCTCAACAGCCGCACGATCCAGCGCATCGACGCCCTGCTCGGACAGATGAACGAACCCAAGCTCCGCCAGTTCACCGACTCGGCCTATATCGGCCTAATCATCCATATCGCCATCAGCGTCGAACGCATGCAGCAGGGCAACGTGCCGTCAGACGAGCAATCCCTGCCCTTGGAGGAAGACGGCGAAGACCTGCGCCTGGCACAGCGCATTCTCCAGGCCATCGAAGAAGAATTTCACCTGCATATGCCCGAGCTGGAGCTGTCCTATCTGCTGCTGCACATCAAGGGCGCAAATATGCATTACACCAACGTGCCCGATGAAACGGTGCCGACAGACCTGAACGGCAAAAAACTGATCAACCTCATCGACGCCATGATAGACGCCTTCGATTCCCGCCAGGCCTATATGCTGCGCTGCGACGAAGAATTTATCCGCGGGCTCTTCGTCCACCTGCAACCGGCCATCGTCCGCCTGACCAATCATCTCAACATCATCAATCCCCTGCTGGACGATATCAAGGAAGAATACGCCGACACGTTTCAAAAATCCAGCCGGGCGGCCCGCGTACTGGAAAAGGCCATCGGCGTCGCCGTGTCTGAAGAAGAAATCGGGTATTTGACGATTCACTTCGGCGCGGCCCTGGAACGCATGAAGGGGAAGACGGCCTTTACGCGAAAGGTTTCCGTCGGCATCGTCTGCGCCAGCGGCTTCGGCGTCGCCCGCCTGATGATGACGCGGCTGCGCAACAAGCTGTCCGCCGCCGTCTCGCTCAAGACCTACGGCAAGGGCGACCTGACGCCGGAGGTCATCAAAGCCACGGATTTCTTCGTCAGCAGCCTGCCCCTGAACCGTCCGGATATCGACGCCGTCCGCATCTCGCCGCTCATCACCCAGTCCGATATGAGCCGCATCCAATGCAAGATCGAAGAATACGCCCACATCCGCAAGAGGGTCCATCGGGAAGAAGGCGAAAAACAGCCTGATGATTTCGTACAGGAGCTGGCAGAAGCCCACAAGTCAGCAGAAGAAATCGCCTATATCCTGAAAGGCTATGCCATGTATACTGCCGATGCGTCCCTGCCTTTCGACCAAGTCGCAGCCTGGCTCTGCAGCCAAGTCGCCGAATCAGAATCGCAAAGCCGGCAGCTGTATGAAGATATTATGAAACGGGAACATCTGAGCAGCCAAATCTTTCCCGACCAGGGCTTCGCCCTGCTGCACTGCCGGACCTGCGCCGTCAGCCACGCCGCCTTTTATACCTGCATGCCGTCGGAAAGCAGCTTCGCCGACCCATACTTTCAAGGCGTCGGCATGGTCCTGCTCATGACGATGCCTGCTGCCGGCCCTACCCGCCTGTACACGGACTTACTAGGCTTCATCAGCAGCTCCCTGGTCATAGACGACAGCTTCAACGAAGCCGTCCTAAGCCGCAGCGAAGGCCTCATCCGGTCCGAGCTGCAGCGCATCCTCAAATTGTATTTCAATACATTGCTCATAAAAATTACATAAGGAGAACATCATCATGGAAATTTTACAGAAAAAGAACATCATCCTCAACTGCCAGCCGAAGGCCAAAGAAGACGTCATTAAGGAAATCGGCAAGATTTTCTGTGAAGACGGCTACACGACAGAAAAATATACCCAGGCCATGCTGGACAAGGAAACGGTCTTCAATACGGCCATCGGCAACAGCGTAGCCATTCCCCACGGCATCGAAGAAGGCAAGATCGAAGTGCAGCACGCCGGCTTGGTTATCATGACCTTTCCCGAAGGCACGGACTGGAACGGCACGACGGTAAAATTGGTCATCGGCATCGCCGCCGCCGGCGACGAACACGTCGATATCCTGAGCAATATCGCCGTCACCTGCTCCGACGAAGACGACGTAGAAGACGTCGTCCACAGCTCCGTCGACGAAATCTATAACATGTTCGCTAACTAAGAGGTCAACGTATACTCATATACAGCACCATATATAAGCATTATACTCAGGAGGTATATACGATGAAAACAAAAGCAGTCAGAATGTACGGTACGAGAGATTTGCGCCTGGAAGAATTTGAACTTCCGGAAATCAAGGACGACGAAATTTTAGCCAAAATTATTACGGACAGCATCTGCATGTCTACGTATAAATTAGTCGAACAAGGCAAAAAGCATAAACGGGCTCCCCAGAACATCGACACGAACCCCATCATTACGGGCCACGAATTTGCCGGCGTCATCGTCAAGGTCGGCAAGAAATGGCAGGACCAGTTCAAGCCGGGCATGCGCTTCGCCCAGCAGCCGGCGCTGAACTACAAGGGCAGCCTGGCTTCGCCGGGATATTCCTATGAATTTTTCGGCGGCGACTGCACGTACTGCATCTTCCCCCACGAAGTCATGGAATTAGGCGCTCTGATGCCCTACGAAGGCGAAAGCTTCTTCGAAGCATCCTTGGGCGAACCGATGAGCTGCATCATCGGCGGCTACCGGGCCAACTACCACACGAACAAGCACAATTATAATCACGCTATGGGCACGAAAGAAGGCGGCAATATCATCATCCTCGGCGGCTGCGGCCCTATGGGCTTAGGCGCCGTCAGCTACGGCATCCGCTTTGAAAACAAGCCGAAACGCATCGTCGTAACGGACATCGACGAAAGCCGCATCAATCGGGCGAAAGAAGTCATTTCCCCCGAATACGCCGCCCAGTACGGCGTCGAACTCCACTACATCAATACCGGAGCCATGGACGATCCCTATGAAGAGCTCATGAAGATCACCGACGGCCATGGCTACGACGACGTCTTCGTATATGCGCCGGTCCGCGCCGTCGCCGAGCTGGGCAACAGACTGCTGGCCTTCGACGGCTGCATGAACTTCTTCTCCGGCCCGACGGACAAAAACTTCAGCGCTGAAATCAACCTGTACGACTGCCACTACACGAGCACCCACATCATGGGCACGACGGGCGGCAACAACGACGACCTCATCGAAGCCAACAACCTGGCTGCCAAAGGCATCATCAACCCGGCCGTCATGGTAACGCACGTCGGCGGCATCGACAGCATCATCGACACGACGCTGAACCTGCCGCATATCAAGGGCGGCAAAAAGCTGGCCTATACGCAGTTCGACATGCCGATGACGGCTATCGAAGATTTTGCCAAATTAGGCGAAACAGACCCGTTCTTCCTCGAACTGGACGCATGCTGCAAAGCCCACAACGGCCTCTGGAACGCCGAAGCGGAAAAAATGATCCTGAAACACTTCAACGTAGAACTCTAACCGTTCACCTTCTCTTTTCTCTTCATCCGGCAGATTCTACGAATACAATAATCCCCTCGCGCAGGCCTCTTTCCTGCCGAGGGGATGTTTTTTATTCGAACCAGGCGACAGCCCGGACGGGCGAGCCGTCGCTTTGACGTATCTTTAACGGAAAGCATCCGAACCAAAATAAGTCGCTGCCGCACAGATGAAGATTTTTCAAATTTTCTATATTGATCATTTCCCGGTTCTGAAACAGCTTCCTGTGCCGCGTCAGCTCTTCGTCGCCTATGGGGTCGATGCCGAACGTATCGAATCCGATGCCTTTATAGGGCCCGGCGACGACGTATTCCAATACGAAATCGTCTATGCAGGGATAGTCGCCGAAGTATCGGGGCGTCCCCCAATAGGCATCCCAGCCCGTGTGAAACAGGAGGAAATCCGCCTTTTCTGCCTTGTCTCCATAAGGCCGCAGGCAATCCATGGTAATCGCCCCGCCTTCCTTTATGCGGCGGCAGTCGACGACCAACGCCTTGCCGATAAACTGGCCCGCATCATACTGATCTAGCGTCGTGCCGCCGTCCCATACGTGAGCCGGCGGATCTGCGTGGGTACCGACGTGCGTGCAGATAGAAATCTTCGTTTCTCTGAAGCCGTCCGTTTTGCAGGTACTTACCGTCTGCAGGGACGGCTCTTCCGTTCCCGGAAACACGGGCATGTGCTCCCGTATGGTATGAGTCAAATCGATAACCTTCATAATAAAACGCCTCCTCGCTATGTCTATAGTATTCATCATACTATGAAACGGCGCAAAAAAAATACCGTCGGCAAGGTCTGCCAACGGTATTTTCGCGCGAAATGCGATTATTTTACAACGGCGTTGTCGATGATAGCCATGAAGTCGTCGACTTTCAGGCTGGCGCCGCCGACGAGACCGCCGTCAATATCGGGAGAGCCCGTCAATTCGGCTACGTTGCCGCCTTTTACGCTGCCGCCGTAGAGGACGGACACGCTGTCGGCAACGTCGGCGCTGTAGAGGGCAGCGATTTTCTTGCGGATAATGGAGCAAACTTCCTGAGCCTGCGCGGCCGTAGCCGTCTTGCCCGTGCCGATAGCCCAAATCGGTTCGTAGGCGATGACGACCTTCGCCAAGTCGTCGGCGCCGATGCCTTCGAGGGCCTTTTCAATCTGTCCTTCAATCCAAGGCTGCATAATGCCTTCTTCGCGCTGTTCCAGCGTTTCGCCGCAGCATACGATAGGCGTAAGGTTATGAGCCAAGGCGGCTTTCGTTTTCTTATTGACCGTTTCGTCCGTTTCGTTGAAATACGTACGGCGTTCGGAATGGCCGATAATGACGTGGGTTACGCCGATATCGACGAGCATAGCCGGAGATACTTCGCCCGTAAAAGCGCCGCTTTCTTCCCAATGCATATTCTGCGCGGCTACGTGAATCGGCGTGCCTTTCGTCAATTCCACAGCCATCGGCAGATACGGAAATACGGGAGCAACGACGACTTCGGCTTTGACGTCCTGCGCTACGCGGCCGACGAGGCCCGTAATCGTTTCCTTGGCGTCCTTGCCAGTATGATTCATCTTCCAGTTGCCGGCAATAATAGTTTTTCTCATGAGAGCATCCTCCTATCTGAAATATGATGGTATATTATTTATCGCTCAGCGATTCGACGCCGGGCAGTTTCTTGCCTTCGAGATATTCCAGGGACGCGCCGCCGCCGGTGGAAATATGGCTTATCTGATCGGAAAGACCCGTCTTGTTGACAGCCGATACGGAGTCGCCGCCGCCGACGATAGATACGGCATCCGAAGCAGCTACGGCTTTCGCAACGGCTTCCGTACCTTTCGCGTAGTTTTCCATTTCAAATACGCCCATAGGGCCGTTCCAGACGATAAGTTTCATAGAAGCTAATTCTTTGGCAAAGAGTTCCTGCGTCTTCGTGCCTACGTCGAGGATCATCCAGTCGGCCGGCACGTCGGCAACGTCTACGACCTTGTGGTCGGCGTCGTTGTCAAAGGCAGCTGCTACCATGACATCGACGGGAAGGAGAAGCTTCGTTCCCTGTTCTTGAGCCTGGGCGATGAGGCTCTTCGCCAGATCGATTTTATCGGCTTCGACGAGGGATTTGCCGATGCCGTAGCCCTGTGCGGCCAGGAACGTATTGGCCATGCCGCCGCCGATGATCATGAGGTCGACCTTCGGCAGGAGATTGGAAATGACTTCGATTTTATCGGAAACCTTCGCGCCGCCGATAATCGCCGCAAAGGGATGGGCCGGATTGTCTACGGCGCCGCCGATGAAGCGGATTTCCTTTTCCAGCAGGAAGCCTGCAGCCATAGGCAGGTACGCCGTAATGCCGGCAACGGAGGCATGCGCCCGGTGGCAGCAGCCGAAGGCGTCGTTTACGCCGACTTCAGCCAATTCGGCGAGCTGGCGGGAAAATTCGGGATCGTTCTTTTCTTCTTCCTTATGATAGCGAAGGTTTTCGAGAAGCAGGACTTCGCCGGGCTGGAGCGCTTCGGCCATGGCTTTCGTTTCCGGGCCGACGCAGTCCGGAGCAAATTTTACGGGGATTCCCAGTAATTCGGAAAGGCGTTCGGCAACGGGTTTCAGCGAATACTTGGGAACGGCTTCTCCCTTCGGACGGCCGAGATGGCTGGCCAGGATGACTGCCGCGTGATGGTCGAGCAGATACTTAATCGTCGGCAGCGTTTTCTGAATGCGCGTGTCGTCCGTAATACGGCAGTCGCCGTCGAGGGGCACGTTGAAGTCCGCTCTGACGAATACCCGTTTGTTGTCCACTGTAATATCTGTAATTGTCTGTTTCATGGAAAAATCCTCCTCCATATCGTAACGATATATATATATATATATACTCGTCAGCGTCTGCTAGACGCTGGAAAAACCTCGTATTAAATCATTTTCATCATCTTTTCTGCCGCGCCTTCGTCCGTCACGAGGATGCCCGTCCGGCACGTGCGCATGACGGCTACGATCGCCTCGGCCTTGCTCGCTCCGCCGGCCACGGCGATGACGTGGGGATGATGCTTTATATCTTTCAAGGAAATACCGATGTTGTTGCTGCCGTACAGGATGCGCCCGTCCAGGCTGCAGTAACAGCCCAGCGATTCGCCGCGTGCCCCCAGCGTTTCCAGTGTCTGCCGCTGATGCTCCGTCATGCCCCGCTGCTTGGCCATCTTATCGGCGCGGCCGATGCCGAAGACGACGACCTGGGCCTGGGAGGTCATGGCGACATTTTCCCTGGCCTGGGCGTCCGACTCGAACATCAGCCGCAGGGCCGATTCGCTTACGCCTTCAGGCAGGTGAATCATGCGGTACGAGCTGTGCGTCTTGGCGGCGACAGCAGCCGCGATATAGTTCGCCTGAAATTCCACGTGGTTCCCCATGCTGCCGCGGGCCGGCAGTATGGTCGCGCCGGCGTTGCTTTCCGGAAGCATGCGGGCGATTTCCGCCATGGTCGAGCCGCCGCTGATGGCCACGATGCTGACGCTGCCGAGCAAATCGTTGAGCAGCAGCGCGCCCTTGCGCCCCAGCTCCTCACAGGCCGTCTTATCCGTATCGCTGTCTCCGGGAACAATGTACACGTTCTTCAAGCCCAAGGCCTGCCGTATCTGCCGCTGCATATCGTCTAAATTGTTCAGGCGCAGGAAGCATTCCAATAAATCCGGCATGAGGGCCTTTCCTTCCGGCTCCATGGAAATGCCCATGGTCGTAAACCGTACCAGCCCGCTGCGCCGGAGCACGTCTACATGGGAGCGCACCACCCGTTCGGACAGCCCCGACAGGCCGGCCAGGGTGCGCCGTCCTACCGGTTCTGCGTCGGAAATATGACGCAGCAGCAAATATCGTTCTTTAATCGTCCCCATGATATCAGGCGCGATTTTTTGAAAGATACTGAGCGTGTCTTGTTCCATCTTTACCTCCATCTAAAGACATTTGCTGCTTCGCCGATACAACCACTGTGTTCATCGGCGGCATCAAAGGTCGATCAAGCATTTTCCCGTCATATCGGCGGGAATGGCCATGCCGGCCATCGTCAGCAGCGTCGGCGCGACGTCGGCTAAAATGCCGTCGTGCAGCTTGGCGTGCTTATAAGTTTCGCTGACTAAAATGCACGGCACGTGGTTCGTCGTATGAGCCGTATAGGGCGAGCCCGTTTCCGGATCAGCCATCTGTTCCGCGTTGCCGTGGTCGGCGATGATCAGCAGCTGGCCGTCGACAGTCTTCAGGGCGTCTACGATGCGGCCGATGCACGTATCGACGGTTTCCACCGCCTTGACGGCGGCTTCAAACACGCCCGTATGGCCTACCATGTCGGCGTTGGCAAAGTTGAGCATGATCATGTCGTATTCGCCGCTTTCAATCCGTTCGACGACCTTATCCGTGACGATGGGAGCATTCATTTCCGGCTGCAGGTCGTACGTAGCGACCTTCGGCGACGGCACGAGAATTCGGTCTTCGCCGGCGTTGGGCGTTTCTTCGCCGCCGTTGAAGAAATACGTCACATGGGCGTATTTTTCCGTTTCGGCAATGCGCAGCTGCGTCTTGCCGGCCTTGGCCAGCACTTCGCCCAGCGTATTGGCTATGGTTTCCTTATCATATACGACGTGAACCGGCAAATCGTCTTCATAGCGGGTCATCGTAGCGAAGTACACGTCTAATTTCTTCGGCCGGTCAAAGCCGTCGAAATCGTCGCAGACAAAAGCCGTCGTAAGCTGGCGGGCCCGGTCGGGGCGGAAGTTGAAGAATACCACGCTGTCGCCGTCTTCTACAGGATGTTTATGAATAACCGTCGGAACGACGAATTCGTCGGATACGTCGGCAGCGTAGGAATGCTTCAGGCACGTCTGCGCGTCCGATTCTTCATGGCCCTGGCCCAGCGCGACGGCATGGTACGCCTTTTCTACCCGATCCCAGCGCTTGTCGCGGTCCATGGCGTAATACCGGCCGCTGATCGTCGCGATTTCGCCGACACCCAGCTCGGCGCATTTATCTTCTAATTCCTGCAAGTATTCGCCGGCGCTGCGGGGCAGCACGTCGCGGCCGTCGAGAAAGGCATGGACATATACCTTGCGGAGGCCGTACCGCCTGGCCATTTCCAGCAGGCCGAACAAATGCTGCTCGCTGCTGTGCACGCCGCCCGGCGATACGAGGCCCAGCAGATGCAGGGCCGAATCGTGTTTCCTGACGTTTTCCATGGCTTCGACAAGAGCGGGCTTTTCAAAAAACGCGCCTTCGCGGATATCCTTGGTGATCTTCGTCAGGGCCTGATAGACGATGCGGCCGGCGCCGATATTCAGATGGCCGACTTCGGAGTTGCCGATCTGGCCGTCAGGCAGGCCTACGTCTTCACCCGACGCGCCTAAATGAGCGTGAGGATATTCCTTCCAGAGAGCCGGCAGGACCTTTAAATCGGCCTGCGCCACGGCGTTGTCCTTTTGGATATCGCTGCAGCCGAATCCATCCATAATCACCAGCATTACAGGTTTCTTTTTTGTCATATACTTCTATCTCCTTCTTTACCTTTACAGCCCGGCTGTGAAGAAAAGAAAAAGCAGGGAAATTCGCAATCCCTGCCTTTTCATTGTATTTCTATTTCGGTCTTGAATATTTGTAACGGGAGGCTGTTTACCCGTCGGGAAATGCGTCGCTACAAATTAGTTTTTGCTGTTGTAGTCGTTCATGACGGCAATGAGGTCAAGAACCTTGTTGGAATAGCCGATTTCGTTGTCATACCAGGAAACGACTTTTACGAATGTATCTGTCAAAGCGATGCCGGCTTTCGCGTCGAAAATAGACGTGAGCGTGCAGCCGAGGAAGTCCGACGATACGACGGCGTCTTCCGTGTAGCCGAGGATGCCTTTCAGTTCGCCTTCGGAAGCTTTCTTCATAGCGGCGCAGATTTCATCGTACGTAGCCGGTTTTGCCAGGTTGACCGTGAGGTCGACAACGGAAACGTCCAGCGTCGGAACGCGCATGGACATGCCTGTCAATTTGCCGTTCAATTCAGGAATAACTTTGCCTACGGCTTTCGCTGCGCCCGTGGAGGACGGAATGATGTTGCCAGCTGCAGCACGGCCGCCGCGCCAGTCTTTCAGGGACGGGCCGTCGACAGTTTTCTGCGTAGCCGTCGTGGAATGTACCGTCGTCATGAGGCCTTCTTTAACGCCGAACGCGTCATTGAGGACCTTGGCGATCGGAGCCAGGCAGTTTGTCGTGCAGGAAGCGTTGGAAACGATCGTCTGGCCTTTGTATGTATCGGTGTTTACGCCGCATACGAACATATCAGCCTGACGGCCGTCTTCGCCCTGTTTGGAAGGAGCGGACAGAACGACGTATTTAGCGCCGGCCTGGAGGTGTTTTTCAGCCAAATCCATGGTGAGGAAGCGGCCTGTCGATTCGACGACGTATTCAGCGCCGACTTCGTCCCATTTGAGGTTTGCCGGATCCATTTCAGCCGTTACGCGGATAGCTTTGCCGTTTACGATAAGGCGGCTGTTTTCAACGTCGGCTTCAATCGTGCCGTCGAACTGGCCATGCATCGTGTCATATTTGAGCATGTATGCCATGTAGTCTACAGGGCAGAGGTCGTTGATGCCTACGATTTCGATATCGTCGCGAGTCTGGGCAGCGCGGAAAACAAAGCGTCCAATACGGCCAAAACCATTAATACCAACTTTAATCATTGTCGATACACTCCTTTTTACAAAACCTATTCAAATTGACTAACTCGTTTAATTCACCTTACACCCATAGTATGCCACACTGGGTACATTTTTGCAATAGCTTGGGCGAAATTTGTCCCGATATTTTTTTCACCGTAATTATTGCAGCCCAGCCCTGGCCGCCGCCAAGCCGACATACTCTTTTATAGCCAGGCAGGAATCGGCCAGCACGCTGGCCTGGGGAACAAAGGAATAGAGAGATATTCCCGTTCCGGCGCGGTAATCGCAAGGATACGGCGTGATGTCCAGGCCTTCGCGGCGGAACAAATAGGCCGCCCGCTCCATATGAAAGGCACTGGTCACGACGATAGGGCGACGCCAGCCGTTGGCCTCGCAGATGGCTTTGGAAAAAGCGGCGTTCTCCGCCGTATTGCGGCTCTCTTCATCAGTATAAATCATAGATTCCGCCGCACCCAGGGACAGCAGCATGCGCTTGGCGACGGCGCTCTCACTGGCGTCGTCGGGCATCACCTTCCCGCCGGACAGCAGCAGCGGAAGGCCGAGGGCACGATGCAGGCGCAGGGCCGTTAAAAACCGATTGGCCGCAGCGCCGCTCAGCTGTCCTTCTCCATCTACATCGGGCACGCCGGCTAGCACTCCGCCGCCCAGCATAATGATGACGTCGCCGTCCAGCGCCTGCGCCGCAGGCTGCTCATACTGCTGTTCCAGAGGCCGCAGCAGCCAATTTGACACCGGCGCAATCGACAAGGCGTACAATACGAGAACGACGGCGGCCAGCCATTTGACGCCTGCCGACTGGCGGCGCCGCTGATACGCGGCAAGAAGCCCCAGGGCCAGGACAATGCCGCCCAGCGGCAGCAGCCATGAATAGATCCATTTGACAATATATAACAAAGGGCCGTCCCCTTTCCTTTAAGCATTTTATTAGAATACGCTTTTTAACACATTTATTATAGCATAAATTACGTATTTTTCCCGTAAAGCCTCCGTAAAAATCAACATATTTTCTGCAACTAGTATATATTTTATTTGCAAATCTTTCAAGACTCTTTGCCGCATACTCTTTCTGTTTCGCCGCCTTGTCAAAAATAAAGAATTGTCAGAACCCATAGGGTATGATATACTATATGAATCCATGGGGATGTAAAGGTTTCGACGTGGATGGTTGTATCATGAATAGCGAGCCGGCGTTTCATCAGGCCGCAAAACGGTGAACCTTTAAATTAAACGCAAAAGAACAAAACTTTGCTTTAGCTGCCTAATCGCGGCTAACGTCTCTTGCTGCTAATCCTGCGGGCAGTTTGCAGACGTCACTTAGCGGGATACCCTGCGGCATGGGTCTGGCCGCCGCAGTGGGAAACTCACAGGCTGGAACAGCGTAGTTTGTCCTTGTACGACAACTGTTTGAGACAATAAAACAAGGTCTGCGCTCGGAGAAGTTCATGGGGCGGCATTTACGGACAGGAGTTCGACTCTCCTCATCTCCACCATACCAAAAAAGCTGATTACGGGGATCATACACTGTAATCAGCTTTTTTATTTTCCTATTTTGATTATTTTACGACCTCATAGGGCCAGTCCATGATGCCGCCGATGCTGTAGACGTTGGTATAGCCCTGTTCTGTCAGCGCCGCTGCCGCGCGGCCGGCGCGCTTGCCGCTGCGGCAATATACGAAGATTTCCGCGTTTTTATCCGGCAGGACCTTGGCGACGGAATCAGCCTTCGCTTCAATCTGCTCTACCGGCAGCAGCACGGCGGAAGGAATATGGCCTGCCACATATTCTTCCTGAGTGCGCACGTCGACGACGACGAGATTTGTCTGCTGATCCATCTGCAGCTTTGCTTCTTGCGGCGTCAGCGTCCGATACGGGACGGCTGCCGCTGCCGCAGAAGCCGCGTTTAGCCCATCAGCGGCAAGGCAGGCCGAGGCCGCTGAAAATGCTGCGATAGCAATACATACCAATAGTTTTTTCATGTTCATCACTCCTTGTGCATCAATATATCTATTATTATAAAAAGTATAAAATTACTATGTCAACGGCAAAACGGCTCCTTCTCATCAGATACGCCGATACCGCACTGCGCAGTTACGCCCGTTGCCGCCATGCAAAATGTTTGTCGACCTCTTTCCTCCCATTGCCAGCATCATGGTATCGGTCCATCCTACTAAAAACACGACCAGTGGAACTTCGCTTCGCAGCCGTCTCAGGAAACTATCGACGCAACGCGCGCATTGCCGCGCAGCATCAAAAATTTACGGAATTCAGACAAATATCTTCATTGCCAAGAATAAAAAAATAGGCTACTCTTAATATATACAAAAGGTATGTATTAAGAGGAGGTTATTATTATGGATCGATCCGATATGATGTACGTAATGTACGATAAGAAAGGCCCGAAAGTAGCGGAAAACTTTGCTAAGCGCGGATTTGAAGCCTATTACTGTCCCACCAAGGAAGAAGCGCTGCAAAAAGCGCTGGCCCTCATTCCGGCAGACCACGTCGTGTCCTGGGGCGGTTCCGTTTCTATTAACGAAATCGGCCTGCGGCCCTATGTGCTGGAGCACTACCAGGTCATCGACCGTGACGCCGCCGGCTCGCCGGAGGAACGAGTCGAGCTGATGCGCAAGGCTCTGCTCTGCGACACCTTCATCATGGGAACGAACGCCGCAACAGAAGACGGCCAGCTCTATAATATCGACGGCAACGGAAACCGCGTCGCCGCTCTGGTATACGGCCCGAAACAGGTCGTCGTCATCGTCGGCATGAACAAGGTCGCGCCGACCATGGAAGACGCCGTCGTCCGGGCCCGCACAGTGGCCGCTCCCATTAACAAACAGCGCTTCGCCGCTCCGACGCCGTGCATCGTCACGGGCATGTGTGCCGACTGCAACAGCGAAGGCAGCATTTGCAACCAATTCGTCCGCACGCGCCGCTGCAGCCCAGCCGGCCGCATCAAAGTCATTCTCGTCGGAGAAAACCTCGGGTTTTAATTATCCTGCGTCCCTTTGGATGCTGCAAGCCGCCATGTCATTGCACATGGCGGCTTTTTTATATTCCCTGCTAGCATACCTATGACAAATGCGTATACCTCCTTTTTTATCCATGCCATTTATGAATCGTATTATGTATTGATTAATTCTATAAATCTATAGTAGAATATAGTTATTGTTTTCACGAATAGTTTTTCATTTTTATCTATGCGAATAACGAATGAAACTATATTTTAAGCGTGAAACGCATTCCTATCTCTCCTTATTTAAGGGAAAAATTTCACATACTATAAGAAAGGATGGAACGTATTATGCTAACCTTCGTATTAGCCTTGTCTCCTATTTTATGGCTCATCGTTTCTCTGGGATTTCTCAAAATGCAAAGTTTTAAGGCCTGTCCTATTGCCTTGCTCCTCTCCTTTGCCGTAGCGCTTTGGTATTATCATCTGCCGGCGCTCCATGCCGGCACGGCGGCTTTAGAAGGCGTCGCATTAGCTTGCTGGCCTATCTTATTAGTCATCATCGCCGCTATTTTTACATATAATTTGACGTTATATACAAAATCCATGGACATTGTAAAACACATGCTGACGACGGTAAGCAAAGACCAGCGCGTCCTGGCGCTGCTCATCGGCTGGGGATTCGGCGCGTTCATGGAAGGCATGGCCGGTTTCGGCACGGCTATTGCCATTCCGGCCAGCATGCTCGTCGCCATGGGCTTCAATCCTGTAAAGGCTATTTTGCTCTGCCTGATTGCCAATTCTGTACCGACGACATATGGTTCTATCGGCATCCCGGCCAGCACGCTGGCAAATTTGACCGGCCTGGACCCTGTCCAATTGTCTACTTACATCAGCTTGCAGCTCTTGCCTCTCAACATCATCTGTCCATTTCTCATGGTCATAATCGTCGGCGGCTCCATCAAGGCCTTAAAAGGCGTAACGCTGCTGACGCTGCTGTGCGGCTTGGGCCTGGCTGTGCCGGAACTGCTCATTTCAGCTGTTGCGGGTCCGGAGCTGGCCGTTATGATTTCATCTGTCGTCATCATGGGCATCATCGTCCTGTACTCCAAATACCGTCCTTCCCAGGATGAAACGTACCACATGGACATCCATCCGGCCCACGTACCCTTGCACGGCGGATTCTTAGCCTGCCTGCCCTTTATCCTCATCTTCGTCTTCCTTCTGCTGACTTCTAAATTCGTCCCTGTCATCAACGTTCCCTTAAGCGCTATCAAAACTTCCGTCGTCATATATACCGGCCCCGGCGCTTCTCCTTATACCTTCGTTTGGTTAGCTACGCCGGGCGTGCTTATTTTCCTGGCTGCATTTATCAGCGGATACATACAAAAGGCTTCATTCAGCGAAATGTTCTTTGTGCTGCTTCAAACGATCCGCGGCCTGCGCAATACGATCATCACCATTATCGCCGTTATCGCCACGGCTAAGGTCATGGGCTACAGCGGCATGACGTCGGATATCGCCAGCACGGCCGTCGACGTAACCGGCAACTTTTATCCCTTCATCGCTCCGATTATCGGCTCTGTCGGCACCTTTATTACCGGCTCCGGCACGTCGAGCAACGTATTATTCGGCAACTTGCAGACCGATGCCGCCAAAGCTATCGGCGCCAACGCGGCCTGGCTGGCAGCGGCAAATTCTGCCGGCACATGCGTCGGCAAGATGATCTCGCCGCAAAGCATCGCCATCGCCGTAGGCGCTATTTCCCTAGTAGGAAAAGACAGCGAAATCCTCAAAGCTATTATCAAAGTATACGTTCCGTACGCCATTATTTTAGGCTGTATCGTATATTTCGGACAACTCTTTATTAGCTAACTGAACAATACAAAAAAACGCATTCGCAGCAACCGTTGCGAATGCGTTTTTTATATGGCGTCTTATCTTAGAATCTTCACCCGTTCTTCTACAGGGACTTTTTGAATCGGCTTCGGAGCTTCCAACACCTGTCCGAAGGGCATCTGGGCGATGAGCTTCCACGATTCCGGCGCATGGACGAGCTGTTTTACTTCGTCGTCAATGAGGGGATTATAATGCTGTATATTTACGCCCAATCCCAAATCAGCCAGGGCCGTCCAGACAGCAAACTGCATCATGCCGTTAGCCTGCTGGGCCCAAACGGGAAAATTATCGGCGTACGTCGGAAATTGCCGGGCCAGGTCATCTACGATGGACGTGTCGTCAAAAAACAAGACTGTCCCATAGGCCGCGGCGAAGGAATGGATTTTTTGTTCTGTCGCGGCAAAATTGGCCGGCGGCACGATAGGACGCAGCGTATCCATCGTAATATCCCATATCCTGTCGTGCACGGCGCCGAGGGCCACGACGACCTTGCCGGACTGCATGTTGAATGCCGACGGGACCTCCCGTACCACCGTCTGAATCGTCTCTACAATCTGCCCTTCTGAAACGGGGATTTCTTTCCCCAAAGCATAATTCGTCCGTCTCTGCTTAACGGCATCTATAAAATTGGCCATGCCGATCATCTCCTATCATGATTTTCAAGCAATAATAATTATTCTTTACTATTGATTTCATCATATCATGGGAGACAGCATAAAACAACACTATGATAGTACATTTTACATGAAGATTTCTATGATTTGTCCGTTGCGGACCGGCTCGCTCCGCCGGAACGAAGCCATGCACTGCTCTGCCGTCCATTGCGGATGCTCATACGCCAGAAGGAAATTGCGTATAAACTGCGCATGAGTAAACAGGAGGATAAATTGCTCAGGCCGCCGCTGCAGGAGGCTTATCGTCGTCTGAATCCGCTCCATAAGCTGCCGGTAGCTTTCGGCGCCTTCGCCGTCGACATAGTCGGGGTCCAGCTTCCGCCAATAGGCGATGACCCGGGGACGCCGCTGGGCAAAGGTCGTGCCGACGCAGGTCGCCGGCGCCAGATACACAAATTCATGAATGCAGTCCCAAATCCCCGTATGGGCCTGTGGAAACCGTCCAATCGTCGGCATCGCCGTCTGCTGAGCCCGCAAAAAAGGAGACGTGACGATTAACTCGGGAGCCGACGGGATGGCAAGAGCCAGCTCCTGGGCCTGCTGAAGCCCCTTTTCCGACAACGGGATAGCCGCATGGTCCTGCGTCGGTTCGCCGGCATTGGCAATACTCTCGCCGTGCCGGATAAGCCAAATTTTTTTCATACGTATCACCAGCCTTTTCTTGTATGTATTGTACCATGAGAAGCCATAAAATGAAACGAGCTGCCGCGACACCTCGTGCATCGCGGCAGCTCCGTCGTCACAGATACTATACTCTAAGGATCGTCGAGTTATTTATCTGCTAATTCTTTATAGATTTCATACTTCTTCTTGGCAAATTCTTCGGCCTTGGCGAACAGTTCGTCGGCAATATCCGGGAAGGTCCGGGTCAAGGCAGCGTACCGCGTTTCACCCATGAGGTATTCGCGGAACGATTCCTTCGGTTCCTTCGAGTCGAGGATGAAGGGATTCTTGCCTTCTTTTTCCAGCGAGGGGTTGTACCGATACAGGTGCCAGTACCCACAGTCTACGGCCCGCTTCATTTCTTCCTGGGCGTTGCCCATGCCGCCGCGGATGCCGTGGTTGATGCACGGCGAGTAGGCGATGATGATGGAAGGCCCGTCGTAGGCTTCCGCTTCCTTGATGGCCTTGATAAGCTGGTTCGGATCGGCGCCGAGAGCGACCTGGGCGACGTAGATATGGCCGTACGTCATGAGCAGGCGTCCCAGATCCTTCTTGTTGAACTTGCGGCCCGACGCGGCGAACTGCGCCACTGCGCCGACAGGCGTAGCCTTGGACGACTGGCCGCCCGTATTGGAATATACTTCCGTGTCGACGAGCATGACATTCAGGTTGGCGTTCATAGCCATGACGTGATCCAAGCCGCCGTAGCCGATGTCGTAGGCCCAGCCGTCGCCGCCGTACATCCAAATCGTCTTTTTGATGATATGTTCTTTATGGGCTAAGATGTATTTCTGCAGATCGGCAGCTTCGCCGGTCAGTTCAGCTTCGCTCAGCGCTTTAATATATGCGCGGCTGATGCCTTCCGTGACTTCGCCTTCGTTTGCAACACCGATGGAGTCGAGCCATGCCTGAATCGCGTCGTGCAGCGCGCCGTCCGTCAGCGGCAGAAGCTGTTCCGATTTGATGCGGATATCGTCGCGCTGCTGCGTCATAGACAAGGACATGCCGAGGGCAAATTCAGCGTTGTCTTCAAATACGGAGTTGGACCAAGCCGGACCGAAGCCTTCACTGTTCGTCGTATAGGGAATGCTCGGCATCGCAGAGCCCCAGGCCTGGGTACATCCCGTCGCGTTGGCTACGAGCATGCGCGGCCCAAACAACTGGGTCAAAATCTTCATGTACGCCGTTTCCGCGCAGCCTGCGCAGGCGCCGGAGAACTCGAGGAGAGGCTGGTTGAACTGGCTGCCCTTGACGGAGAACTTATCGAGGCCCGTATCCTTCGGCGCAATCGTCTGGGCGTAATCCCAGTTTGCGCTTTCATGGCGCTGCGTGTCGAGAGGCTTCATGACCAGCGCTTTTTCCTTAGCCGGGCAGACGTTGACGCAGGTGCCGCAGCTGTAACAGTCGAGAGGCGATACCTGCATGCGGAATTCATACCCTTCCAGGCCTTTGCCGACAGCCTTCTTCGTCGTAAAACCGGCCGGAGCCGCCTTCTTTTCATCGGCCGTTACCAAGTACGGGCGGATGGCAGCGTGCGGGCAAACGAGAGCGCAGCGGTTGCACTGGATGCAGTTTTCAACGATCCATTCCGGCACGGTCGAAGCAATGCCTCTCTTTTCATATTTCGTCGAGCCCAAGGGATAGGAACCGTCGGCATACTGTACAAATTCGCTGACGGGAATCGTATCGCCCAGCTGGGCGTTCGCCGGTTCGACGATTTTCGTAATGAAATCGGGCAGGCCGCTTTCGGCTTTCGGCGGATCCGCCGGCAGGTCCTTCCAGCTTCCCGGCACGTCGACGGCGACGAGGCCCGTAATGCCCCGGTCCACGGCGGCCTGGTTCATGGAAATGACGGCTTCGCCCTTTGCCAGATACGTCTTGGCGATAGCTTCTTTCATGTAGCGGACGGCGTCTTCGATAGGCAGGATCTCCGTCAGCTTGAAGAAGGAAGCCTGCAGAACCGTATTGGTCCGGTTGCTGCCGAGGCCGATTTCTTCGGCGATCTTCGTCGCGTCAATCGTGTAGAAGCGCAGTCCCTTTTCGGCTATCTGCCGTTTTACCTTATTGCTCAGATGCTGGTCTAATTCTTCGGGGCTCCAGCTGCAGTTCAGCAGGAAAATGCCGCCGTCTTTTACTTCGCTGACGATGTCGTACGAATCCATGTACGCCTGTTTATGACATGCCAGGAAATCAGCCTGCTTGATGTAATAGGTTGAGCGGATTGGATTCTTGCCGAAGCGGAGATGGGATTTCGTCACGCCGCCCGATTTCTTCGTATCGTATTCAAAATAGGCCTGAACATACATATCCGTATTGTCGCCGATAATCTTGATGGAGTTTTTGTTCGCGCCAACTGTACCGTCCGAGCCGAAGCCCCAGAACTTGCAGCTTACCGTGCCCTGGTCGTCAATCTGAATGGGTACGTCCGGCAAGGACAGGTGCGTTACGTCGTCGATGATGCCCAAGGTGAAGTGCTTCTTCGGCTGCAGCGATTCCATATTGCGGAATACGGCGTGAATCGACGCCGGCGGCACGTCCTTGGACGACAAGCCGTAGCGGCAGGCCATGATAGGAATGTAGCGTCCCGTATGTTCTACAGCAGCGCAGACGTCTTCAAACAGCGGTTCGCCTAAGGCGCCCGGTTCCTTCGTCCGGTCCATAACGGTAATGGAGCGAACGGTTTCCGGCAAAGCCTGCATGAAGTGTTCCAGCGAGAAGGGGCGGAACAGGTGTACCTGCACGTAGCCGACCTTCTTGCCCTGGGCATTCAGCGAATCTACGACCTCCTGAATCGCACCGGTAACGGAACCCATGGCGACGACGACGTGCTCTGCTTCCGGATCGCCGTAGTAGTTGAATAATTTATACGTACGGCCTGTCAGCTCGCTGATCTTGTCCATATAGTCTTCTACAATGTACGGAAGGCGGTCGTACCAGGAGTTATTGGCTTCGCGGGACTGGAAGAACATGTCCGGGTTGGTGACGGTGCTGCGGATGACCGGATGTTCCGGATTTAAGCCGTGATGCTTGAAGTCATACAGGGCGTCTTGATCAATCAGCTTTTTCAATTCGTCTTCCGGCAGCATGCTGATTTTCTGGATTTCATGAGACGTGCGGAAGCCGTCGAAGAAGTGCATAAAGGGAACGTGCCCCTTAATCGCCGACAAATGAGCCACTGCCGCCAAATCGGCGCATTCCTGCACGCTGGCGCTGCACAGCATGGCCCAGCCCGTATTGCGGCAGCCCATGACGTCGGAATGGTCGCCGAAAATAGACATGGTATGAGTCCCGACCGTACGGGCCGCCACGTGGAGGACGACGGGCTTCAATTCGCCCGATAAGCGGTGCATGACAGGAATCATGAGCATGAGGCCCTGAGACGCCGTAAAGGACGAACACAGGCTGCCCGTTTCCGACGCGCCGTGAACGGCGCCGATAGCGCCGGCTTCGGACTGCATTTCTACCAGCCTGACCGGCTGGCCAAACAAATTCTTTCTTCCGTTAGCCGCCCATACGTCGACATGCTCCGCCATGGGAGACGACGGCGTAATAGGATAAATCGTAGCTACTTCCGTAAAAGCGTATGCTACATCAGCCGTTGCTTCATTTCCATCTACGGTTTTAATAATCTGCTTAATCATATAGTACACTCCTTTTCTGATAAACAGCCTCACAATAGATTTCGCGAAATTCGTATAACGTTTAACTTAATTACAGTATAATCTCATTTATTATAAAAGTCAAGCATAGGACATTTGCGTTTTATACATGCATAAGCATAAAAAATGCGCTTTCCTTCACATAAAGAAAAGCGCATTTTTTATGCTTATGAAATTAATACCAGCGAGTCATGGGCAATTCGTTGTTGACGCCCTTGGTCATCAGCACTTGATGCAGGTCGATGTTGCCGATGTAAAACGCCGCGGCGCAGCCGCAGAGATACAAATCCCACATGCGGACAAATTCTTCGCCCCGTTCGGCTGCAACCTGATCATGGACCTTCTGGAAATTATCATACCAGCACATGAGGGTCTTGTAATAGTGACGGCGCAGGCTTTCGACGTCGATGACCCGGAAATCGCAGTTGTAGGCAACGTTGATGATTTCACGCAGCGACGGCAAGGTACCGCCGGGGAAAATGTACTTGCGCA
The DNA here is from genome assembly GCF_002163455.1 of Megasphaera sp. An286. NCBI lineage: Bacteria > Bacillati > Bacillota > Negativicutes > Veillonellales > Veillonellaceae > Megasphaera > Megasphaera sp. An286. The sequence continues at coordinate 32,110 of NZ_NFIY01000016.1, forward strand.
TCCAGGGATTGCCGACGCTTTCGTCGAGGCCGCTGATGTAATGGAGAAGGAACAAGCCGCCGTCCTTCAGCAGGTGATCCGCCGTTTCCATGTAGATGGAATAATTGGAACGTCCTACATGTTCCAGCATGCCGACGCTGACGATGCGGTCATAAGTCCGGCCTTCTTTAATCAGGTCGCGGTAGTCGATCAGGTCGATTTGCACCTGCCCCTGCAGTCCCAGTGCTTCAATGCGTTCCTGCCCCTTTTTCCACTGTTCGTGGCTCAGCGTGCAGCCATAGCCCTTTACGCCGTATTTCTGCGCCGCTTCGATGAGCAGGTAGCCCCAGCCGCAGCCGATGTCGAGGAGGCTCATGCCCGGCTGCAGATGCAGCTTTTCCAAAATATAGTGGACCTTATTGTGCTGGGCCTGTTCGAGCGTATCGTCTTCCTGCTTGAAATAAGCGCAGGAATAGCTCATGGACGGGTCAAGCCATAATTGATAAAAATCGTTGCCCAAATCGTAGTGAGACGAAACCTGCTGCTTCTGATAGGACTTAGATTCCGGCGTATATAAAATCCGCTTCAGCGCGCTCTTGTCCAGGGAAAACTGGCTGGTCTGGCTCAAAATGCACTGCAGGGCCGTGAACAAATCGCCTTCGATTTCCAAGTCCTTGCGCATATACGCTTCGCCCAAGGCCAGGGACGTAGAGGACAGCAGCTCGCGCTTGGGAATATCCTTATGAATGACGACGTTAAATAAGGGCTGACCGCTGCCAATGGTATACTTTTTATCATGCAGTTCTACTGTAAAGCAGTACTTGTCAAACCGATGTAAATAATGAATTAAAAACGTATCCAAAATATGCATTTCTTCCACCTCACTTCAAATCTTACATGCTGTGCACCGTTCCGCCGATAACGTTTGCCAAGACCATCATGGTCGTCACCGCTCCGACGCCGCCAGGTACGGGAGTCACCGCTCCGGCTACGCCTGCAACCTCGTCGAAAGCAACGTCGCCTACGGTTTTGCCGTCTACGCGGTTGATGCCGACGTCGATGACGACGGCTCCCGGCTTAATCATATCGGCCGTAACCAGCCCGGCCTTGCCTACAGCGGCGATGACGACGTCGCCCCGTCTCGTCACGGCTTTTAAATCCGCCGTGCCCGTATGACACTGGGTGACCGTAGCGTTGCGGGCCAGGCACAGCTGAGCCAAAGGCTTGCCAACGACGGCGCTCCGGCCGATGACGACGACTTCCTTGCCGGCCAACTCGACGCCGTAATAATCCAGAATCGCCATGACGGCCTGGGGCGTGCAGGGCACAAAAGCCGGCCGCCCCGTAAATAAGCGCGCCACATTGCAGTCCGTAAGACCGTCTGCGTCTTTGTCCGGACGGATCGCGTTGACGACGCGCTGGGCGTCGAGATGCGGCGGCAGGGGCATCATGAGCAAGATGCCGAACACGGAACTGTCAGCATTGCACTGTTCTATACGGGCGATTAGATCCTCCTCCTGCACCGCCGCCTCATATTGATACACATCTGCCTGTAATCCGACGGAACGCGCCGTCTTCTGCATAGACGCGGCATACATAGCCGACGGCTTGTCGCCGCCTACTAAAAAGATAACCAGTTTCGGCTGGATGTGCCCCTTCTGCAGCTCAGCGATACGGCGCTCTATACGGCTGCGGTGAAACGCAGCCACTTCCTTTCCGTCCAACAGCTTCACATCCACTCCTCCTTTAACGCATAAATGTTACTGTGACATTGTTCCCCGGAGGAACGTAGCTTCCTCCCTGCGGAACCTGATATACGGCATGTCCCGTGCCGTTCGGTACGAAGCCAAGGCCGGCCTCGTTCAGCCAGTCGTTGACTTCGCGGCTGTCCCAGCCTATAAAAGACGGAAGCAGGACGCCTTCATCAGTCCGATGAATCGGCGGTATGTCCCGCGTCTTCTTCGGCTCGCGCGGCTTCTTGCCCGCTTCTATCATCCATGCTACAGGCTGGGACGGGCGGATGCCCTTGATGCGGACGATGTCCGTCATCATCTCCTTAAATACGGGAGCTGCCACTTCCGCCCCGTAATAGGCCCCTTTCGGATTATCTACGACGATGAGGACGACGTACTGCGGATCTTCCAGCGGGCCGAACCCGACGAAGGAACCGATATACTGCCCTTCGGCGTACCCGCCATGCACCGGGTCCAGCCTCTGGGCCGTACCGGTCTTGCCGCAGAATTCGTATCCATCAATCTTCGCCGTCTGGCCGCCGCCGGAAGAAATTTCCTCCGCCAATATCTTGCTGATTAACGAAGCCGTTTCTTCCTTAATAGGCCGCCCGACTTCCTGAGGCTCCGTCTTTTGGTATACGCTGCCGTCGGGATTGTCGATTTCCTTGATAATAAAAGGCTTCATCATATGGCCGCCGTTGGCGATGGCTCCGAAAGCCTGCACCATCTGCAGCGGCGTGACGGCGATACTCTGGCCGATAGCCATAGTCGCTTCGTCGACTTCGCTCATATCGTCGGCATCAAACAGGATGCCCGACCCTTCGCCGGCCAGCTCGATGCCCGTCGCCTTGCCGAAGCCGAAGCGCTTGGCGTAGTCGATCATCGTCTGTCCGCCTGTGGTCAGCCCCATTTTAACCATACCTGTATTGATAGAAAATTTCAATATATCCTTTACCGTAACGTCGCCCAGGCCCTCTTCGTCCCAGTTCTGAATCGTCCGGTCGGCAACCTGAATATACCCGACGTCGTGATATACGCGGTTTACATCCCATTTTCCCGAATCGATAGCCGCGGCGGCCATAATCGGCTTGAACGTCGACCCCGGTTCGTACAAGTTGACGACGGCCCGGTTGCGATACTGTTCGGCGCTTCCCTTGCCGAATTCGTTCAAATTATACCCGGGCCGGCTGGCCATAGCCAGGATTTCGCCGGTCTTGGGGTCCATGACGATGACTGCCGCGCCTTCGGGACGGCTCCGCTCCATGATGCCGTCCAGACTTTTTTCCGCCAGGAATTGAATCGTACTGTCCAGCGTCAGCCGGACAGACCGTTCCTTGTCGGGCAGTATCTTTTCCAGGGCCGAATCAAAAATAGGAATGTTATTTTTATCGGTCATGAGCCGGAAGGTCTGCACGTTGCCCCGTATTTCTTCATCCAAAATCATTTCGATGCCGTCCAGGCCCTCGTCGTTTTCCCCGACGAACCCGATGACCTGCGCGGCTAAGCCGTTATTGGGATAAAAGCGGTGGTTTTCGTCGATAAACCGCAGCCCTTCCAGCTTCTGCTCCTTGATGACCTGGGCCGCGCCTTCGTATTTTTCGTGGTCCATAGTCCGCTCCAGCCACACGAAAGCCGTATCCTCTTCCAAGGCCTTTCGGATGTCCTCCTCCGGCATGCGCAAATACGGCGCCAGCATGCGGGCGATATCGGCAGGCGGCTTATTGAGCATCGTCGGGTCGGCGTATAAGGATTTCGCCATTTCGCTGATGGCCAGCACCTTGCCGTTGCGGTCAAAAATCGTGCCCCGCGGCGACTGGAGCTTTCGATCCGTTTCGGCCTGGCTGTCGGCCATCTCCGTGAGCTCTCCCCGCTGGACGACCTGCAGATATACGAGACGCATGCTGATAAAAGCGCAGAATACAAACAGCACCAATACGCACGTTCCTATACGTTTTCGAATCTTTTTGTATTGCTTGATATCCTTATCTTCCGTCATGTACTATCTCCAGTATGGCGCTTGAGCCACTTCTCCGCCGCCTCAGCCAGTACGTCGGCGTCATTCTGCAATTCCTTATTCTGCACGCGCTTGAGCAGGACGCGCAGGCATTCTCCCGTCCGGCGGCCGCAGGTGTCCGGTATGCGCCGGTCGTAGCGCAGATCCTTCGTGCCGACCGGCATCTGGCTGGCTAACAAGGCCATGTACTCGCCGAACGATTTGGTGCCGCTCGTATCGGCTTCCCGATGGCCGCAGCCCAGGACGTCGCCGCAGGCTACGGCCGTCGCCTGCCGAACGGCTTCCATCAGCTCGTCCGTCCGGCGAAATGGCCCTTCCAGCGCTTCGCGCCGCAGCCATTTATCTACGTCGCCCTGCCCCGTATTGGCAAAATAATGAAATTTCATATGGGTCTTTACCAGCCAGGCTACCCGCTTGGCAAAATCCGGCGGCTTGCGCCACCTCAGCAAAACAGCCTCGGCCACTTCGGCACCCTTGGCATCGTGGCCGTAGTCCGTATAGCGGCCTTTGTGAACGCCCCGTATTCCCGGCATGCCCTTGGCGACATCGTGGAAAAAGGCTCCGTAGCGAATAGTCAAATCCGGCGGCGTATGGGCCACGACGGCCAGCGTATGAAACCAGGCGTCGAACAGGTGAAAGGGACGCGACTGGGGCGTCGACGGCAAATGGCTGCACTCCGGCAAGATGGGCACGTCTTGATACGCGCCGTTTTCCCTGCGCCGGCAGCTGCAGGCGCCGAGACCGGTCCGCACCAGCACGTCCAGTCCTTTATAAGCCGCCGGCGTCGTCATGAGGCGGTCGATTTCGCCGACGACCCTCTCGACGGACAGGCCGGCAACGCGGTGAAATGCCTCAGGCATCGCTTGTATCAGTTCTTTATCGGGAAGGAAATCAAGCTGCCCCGTAAACCGGCATGCCCGGAACAGGCGCAGCGCGTCTTCCTGAAACCGCCGCCGCGCGTCGCCGACCGTAGCCAGCCGTTTCTTGCGGATGTCCTTCTGCCCGCCCGTATAGTCGTAAATATGGCCGTCCTTATCCATAGCCAGGGCGTTAACGGTAAAGTCGCGGCGCAGCACGTCCTCGCGCAGCGTCGAAGCATACCAGACCTGCTCGGGACGGTGGGCGTCGTCGCCGTAGGCCTCGCCGCGAAAGGTTGCCGTTTCGATCGTCATGCCGTCGACGACGAGGACGACGATGCCGAAGCGCTCGCTTTGTATCTCCGCCGTATGCCAGCCCCGGGCCGCTGCAACGGCCCGTATTTCCTCAGGCCGGGCCGACGTCGTCACGTCGTAGTCATGAGGCCTTCGCTTCATGAGCAAATCCCGGACGGCGCCGCCGACGATATACGCTTCATACCCGGCTTCGTTCAACGCCTCCAACACGCTGCGTACGACAGGTTCCACAGCCGACGCCCCCTTTCCATTAGTCCTGTTAATTTATGTATTATACCACGATTACACCTTGATGAGTAGCTTAGAACGGAATCCGGCCCAGGCAGTCCTCAATACCGTTCATCCCATTTTTTCTGATTGCGGATAATCTTGTGGAACACGTTCATAAAGCACCGGCGTTCCTCGTCGGATATTCCCTGCCAGCCCTGTCCGTCGATATCCCGCATGACCGACCGCACCCAGGCGGCCTTTTCCTTTCCCGCGTCCGTCAAATAAATGCGGGCGCACCGCAAATCGTCCTGATGAAACTCCTTGCGGATGAGTCCGATCTTTTCCATGCGCTTCAGCAGGCTCGTCACCGTCGACTTATCCAATACGCAGCCCCGGCTGATTTCCTTTTGGTTGCAGCCGTCGTTGGAGCTTAAAAATTCCAAAATCTTAGGCTGTCCCGGCATCAGCCCGCTGTTCGTCGTTTGCTTCACGATTTCCCTATTGGAGCGATAAAAGCCCAGCATCAAGAGAACGTGCAGTTCGTTTTCGTCCATAAAGCCTCCTCTTGTAAAAATGTAATTAAGACATTATAGAATTCTTTTCCCTATTTGTCAAAATTACCTGCAAATTTCAGCTATGCTTTTTTCTATGAGAAAATAGCGTAATATGCTATACTGGAAACTATAAAATTTTATTCTTGACTATCCTATGAGGAGACCTGTTATGGACACCGGATTGATTCATATATATTGCGGCGACGGCAAGGGGAAGACGACGGCCGCCGTCGGCCTGACTATCCGCTGCGTCGGGCGGGGAGGCCGCGTCGTATTCGCTCAGTTTCTCAAAACCAGAGAAACAGGCGAGCTGGCCGTCCTGCAGCAGCTGGACGCCGTCACGGTGATGCGGGGCGAAGGCCCTTCCAAATTCACCTTTCAGATGACGCCGGACGAGCTAGAAGAGACGAAACGGCAGCAGCGAGCCCTGTTCCATGAAATCGTCGAGCACTGCCGCCGGGAAACGCCGGACATGCTCGTACTGGATGAAGCCCTGCCGGCGTGCCGTCTGGGACTACTCCCGGAAGACGAACTGCTTTCCTTCCTCCGTACCCGGCCCGATACGCTGGAAGTCGTCCTGACCGGCCGCGACCCGTCAGAGCGCCTGCTCGCCCTGGCCGACTACGTATCGGAAATCTGCAAGCGCAGGCATCCCTACGACAGGGGAATTGCAGCCCGTGCCGGCATTGAAGAATAACCCAAAGGAGTGTTGACCATGCATCATATATTACAAGCAGTACAGCAAGAAGCGGCTGAATTGACAGCCATCCGCCGCCGCTGCCACGAACATCCCGAGCTGTCCCGTCAGGAAACGCAGACGATGGCCTATATTCAGGAAAAGCTTGCCGAATACGGCATCGCCAGCCGCCATATAGAGCACGGCGGCATCCTCGGCTGGATAAACGGCCAAAATCCGGGGAAGACCCTGCTCCTGCGCGCCGATATCGACGCCCTGCCTATCGAGGAAAGCGACTGCAACCTGTCTCAGCAGCGCAGCTGCCGGTCCCATACCCCCGGCGTCATGCACGCCTGCGGCCACGACGGTCACATCGCCATGCAGCTCGTCGCCGCCAAACTGCTGAACCAGTGGAAGGACCGCTGGAACGGCAAAATCATCCTCATGTTCGAGCAAGGTGAAGAAGAATCGGGCCCTTTGGCCTATCTCCTTCACTATATAGAAGAAAAAAGCGGCTGGCACATCGACGCCTGCTATGCTACCCACGTGCGCTGGGACATTCCGACGGGAAAAATCGCCGTCTGCCGCGAAGCGCCCATGGCCGGCGGCTTCGGCTTCGAAATCAGGATCAATGGCCACGGCGGCCACGGCTCCCGTCCTGATTTGGCCCAAAGCCCTATCGACTGCTTCCACGCTTTTTACAGCGATCTGCAGGCCCTGCGCATGCGCGTCGTGCCGCCCCTGAGCGGGCTTACCGTATCCATCGGCTCACTCCACAGCGGCAGCGCCCTCAACGTCATCCCCAATGACCTGACCTTTGCCGGTACGTGCCGCTTCTTCAGTTACGACCAGGCCGGCAAACGGTTTTACGAAGAATTCCTGCGCATCCTTGACAACGCTTGCCGCACCTACGGCTGCACCTACGATATCCTGCACATGCCCAAGCCCTTATTTGAGGTACAGAACAACCCGGTCTGCGCAAAACTCGCCGAACAAGCCGTCGCTTCCTATATCGGCCCTGGTGCCCTGGCTGACTGCACGCCCTGGATGGCCTCGGAAACCTTCGCCATCACAGCCCGCCTCTACCCCGGCGTCCTGACCTTTACGGGCATTGCCAACGCCGACAAAGGCTGCGGTGCCAACCACCACACGCCGGAGTTCGACCTCGACGAAGATGGCTTGATCTATGGAACCACAGCCTGCGTAGGCTACGCCTTGGACTACTTGACCCAGGCACCGGATATTTCCTTCACGCGGCCTGACGAGCCGCTGGAAGTCCTCGCCTCGCGGAATATCTAATACAATTTCACTGCATCATCATAAAAAGCTGCCGCTGAAGAAAATCCATGTTTTCTTCAGACGGCAGCTTTTGCTGCATTGCGGTTCTATTAGTTATTTCTTGTACGGCTTTACCATTCATTCTTATGAGCCGGATAAATCAGCCCGTAAAACGACAGCAATGCCCCCAGTTCTCCCACTACCATGACGACGCCCATGGGAATGGCCGTATAACTGCCGGCAATGCCGACAACCGGGGCCATGACGGCTCCCGATATCATGGAGAAGAAGCCGATGAGGGCCGACGCGCTGCCGGCGTTGCGGCCCTGGGACTGCATGGCCAGGGAAAAGCTGCTCGTCCCCAGAGCCGATAGGGTTGACACGGTGATGAAGAGGACGACGACGATTACAGGCAGCGGCGCCTGCGCAAAGAAAGAAGCCAGCAATACGGCGCTGCCGACAACGGCAATCCACAGCGACGCCCGCAGCGTTTTCCAGTCGGCTACCGTGCCGGCCAGGCGGCCTGTCAACGCGCCGCTCAGCATGAGGCCGATGCCGTTCGTGCCGAAGATGAGGCTGAATCCCTGCGGAGACACATGATATACATTTTGAAACACGAAGGACGACCCCGATATATAGGCGAAAAAGGCGGCAAAAGCAAAACACTGCATCAGGCAGTGGCCCATAAAATAGGACTGGCGAAACAATCCGCTAAAGCCTTTCAGACTGGACAGGACGCCGCCGGCAGCCCGCCGCCGCGCCGGCAGGGTTTCTCCCATGGCAAACGCACCGGCAGTTAACGCGGCCCCGATGAAGGCCAGCAGGACAAACACGCCCTGCCAGGCCGAAAACCGCAGAATCTGCCCGCCGATAACCGGCGCTAAAATAGGCGCCAGCCCGTTGACCAGCATGAGCATGGAGAAAAACCGCGTCAAGGCCGGCCCCTTGCACACGTCGCGGGCAATCGCCCTGGCAATGACGATGCCGGCCCCGCCGGAAAAGCCCTGTACAAAGCGAAAGGCTAAAAAGGGATAAATAGACGAAGAAAAAATGCAGCCTATCGTAGACAGCGTAAATACGGCCATACCGATGACGAGGGGCTTGCGCCGCCCCATATCGTCGCTGGCCGGTCCGGCAATAATCTGTCCGGCCGCCATGCCGGCCATAGAGGCCGTCAGCGTCAGCTGAATCATAGACGGCGTGACGGAGAAATCCTCCATCATGAACGGAAGGGCCGGCAGATACATATCCGTCGATAACGGCGCAATAGCCGCCAGCATACCTAAAAAGACCGTCAGGAAGGCCATCATTTTCTTTCGCTGCATCATAGGCTCTCCACCGCCTTTTCTTCCGCTTCCAACAAATCCGGCACGTCGGCCAGCGTCCGGCAGCGCTTCCAAGCCAGCGCCGCAACGTCGTCGGAAACGGGAGCGATGTCGGGAATAAAGACCGACGGAATATGAGCCTCATTGGCGGCCAGCAAGCCGTTTCTCGAGTCTTCCAGCACGAGAGCCTGCTCCGGCTTCGCGCCGGACTGGCGGCAGGCTTCCCAAAAGATATCCGGAGCCGGCTTGCCATGAGCTACGTCTTCGCCGCTCTGGACGACGGAAAAATACGAAGCGACGCCGGCCTTTTCCAGCAAAAAGCGAATCTGCGATTCCGGCGAAGACGACGCGACGGCGCAACAGCTGCCCGCCCGTTTCGCATACGCCAGTATTTCCCGTAATCCAGGCTTTACAGGAATAACATGATCTCTATAATATTGCAGCTGATCAGCTACTTTTTTCTCGCGAATCGGCTCGTACGGAAAATCGGGTCCAAAGTATCGTCCGAACACGGCGGCGATGCGCCGGTTGTCCATGCCGATGACGCTGCGGAACACGTCTTCCGGCAGCTCATATCCGTATTCCCTGCAAACGTCCCGCCAGCATATATAAGAAATCTGTTCGGTGTCAAACATCGTTCCATCCATGTCAAAGATAAATAATTTCGGTATATGCATAGGCATTCTCCTTTCTTTTATGCGATGTATACTATTATATGAAAACAATTTTACCATTTCAAGTCTTCGCCGTTATACCTGGAAGCTATTTAGTTCATTCTCAAATTCTTTCTCGTTTCCTCTTGTTTCTTTTGCAGAATTTGTTACAATAGTACGTAAACGTTTGAAGAAAGGTGACCTCATATGATAGAGTCAATCATACGCCTCTGCATAAAAGATTATGAAAATACGGCAGATAAAAAGGTCCGGGAAAAGTACAGCATTCTCGGCGGCCTCTTGGGCATCATCTGCAATCTCTTTTTATTTGCCAGCAAATTTGCCGTCGGCATGATGTCCAACAGTATCGCCATCTTATCCGATGCCTTCAACAACCTGACGGACATGGGGTCGTCGGCCATTTCCATTATCAGCGCCAAGCTGAGCAACCGCCCGCCCGATAAGGATCACCCCTTCGGCCACGGCCGGTTTGAATATTTAGCGTCCCTGACGATCGGCATGATTATCCTCGTCGTCGGCTACAAACTGTGCGAAACGTCGATTGCCAAGTTCTTCGCGCCGGAGCCGATGGAAATTTCCTACTGGAGCATCGGCGTCCTCATCTTGTCTATCGCCGTAAAGGGCTGGATGTACTGCTATAACCGCTACATCGGCAAAAAAATCAACTCCGGCGTCAACGAAGCCACGGCAGCCGACAGCATCAACGACGCCATCGCCACGACAGGCGTCCTGGTCGCGACGATTGCCCAGCAATTTACGACCCTGCCCGTCGACGCCGCCGCCGGGACGCTCATCGGCCTCATGATCATCTACGCCGGATACGGCATCGTAAGAGAAGTCGTCAACATTCTCCTCGGCCAGGCTCCCGATGAACAGCTCGTCAAGGAAATCGTCCAGATGGCCCTGCAGTGCGATTACGTCGTAGGCGTCCACGACATCAAGATCCACGACTACGGCCCGGGGCGCATGTTCGGCTCTCTTCACGCTGAAATCCCCGACACGGCTGATTTAGTCGAAGTCCACGCGGCTTTAGACGTACTGGAAGACGAAATCCAGGAAAAATTCCAAATCGAGTTCAGCATCCACATGGACCCCTTGTGTACGGACCAGCAGGTCATCACGCAGACGCGCCGCTTGCTGGATACGTTCATCCAAAAGGAATACCCCCAGTACCATACGGACAACCTCCGCATCACGTCGGGAAAGGTCCGCCTCAACATCATCTGCGACCTCCATATCCCGCCGCAGGAATACACGAAGAAGCACATCCGCGCCATACGGAAGCACATTTCCGAAGCGATGAAGCAGTACGGAGAACGGTACCACATCGTCCTGGCCCGCATCCTGCCGGAAGGACAAACAAAATAATATACAAACATACGACAAAACACGACCTGTCAGCATTTCCATGCCGACAGGTCGTGTCTTTTTATGATCGTATTGATTTTATTGTTTATGCTTCAAAGCCATATATACTTTTTCCGCCGTAATGGGAAGGTCCGTAAAGCGGACGCCGACGGCATTGTATACAGCGTCGGCGATGGCCGGAGACGGCGTGTTGATGACGATTTCGCCGATAGATTTTGCACCGAAGGGGCCGTTAGGCTCGTAGCTGGGCGCAAATTCTACGCGGATGCTGCCTAAATCCATGCGGCTGGGAATGCGGTACTGCATGAACGAATTCTGCTGTATGCGTCCCGTATCGGTAATCGTCACGTCTTCCATGAGAGCCATGCCGATACCCTGAACCAGGCCGCCTTCGACCTGCACGCGGGCCAAGGCCGGATTGATGACGGTACCGCAGTCGACGACGGCGGCAAAGTCAACGAGCTCAATATGACCTGTCTCGGGGTCTAAGTCGATTTCAGCGGCCCCGGCCATATACGGCGGCGGCGACGTCGGCGAGTAATGGGATTCCGTAGCTTCCAAGGCGACTTCATTGCCGCACATGGCGCCGTTGCCCAAATCCTTTAGGGTAATGGCCTTGCCCGAAACGACGTCGACAATCGCTTCGCCTGTAAAGTCCAAATCCTCTATGGCAGCCGGCTTCAGTACCAAGGCCGCCCGTTCCTTCATGCGCTGAATCAAGGTCTGGCAGGTCTTTTCCACTGCCTTGCCGGTCAGGTACGTCGTAGACGAGGCATAGGAACCGCTGTCGTACGGCGACGTATCCGTGTCGACGCCGTACGTGACGATGTTGTCGACGGGACATTGCAGGCACTCGGCGGCAATCTGGGCCAATATAGTATCGCACCCCGTACCCATGTCCGTCGCGCCGATATTGAGGGAATAGAAGCCGTCGTCGTTGACCTTGATCGTAACGGAGGCTACGTCGACGTTGGAAATGCTTGAGCCCTGCATGGCCAGCGACAGGCCGACGCTGCGGATATGGCCGTTCGGCAGGACCTTTCTCGGATATTTTTCATCCCAGCCGATCATATCCTTTACGCGGAGCAGGCACTGATCCAGCGTACAGCTCAGGGCCGTTTCATCGAAGTAGGCCGGCATCTTTTCGCCCTGGCGGACCATGTTTTTCAGCCGCAGCTCGACGGGGTCCATCTGCAGGGCCGCCGCCAGTTCGTTGACAGCCGATTCGAGGGCGAAGATGCCCTGCGTCGCGCCGTAGCCCCGGTATGCGCCGGCGGCAATTGTATTAGTATACACCGCTTCATAGGCAAAGCGGAAGGCTTCAAATTGGTTATACAACGGAATGGATTTGTGACCCGAAAGAGTAACCGTCGTCGGGCTATGGTCTCCGTAGGCGCCGGCATTCCACAAGGATTCGACAGAAATGACGCGGATACGCCCGTCCTTAGAGGCACCGACCTTGACGTGAACGGCCGCCTCATGACGCGGCGACGATACGGTCATCGATTCTTCGCGGGTGTAAATCATCATGGCCGGCTTGCCCGTAATATGGGTAATGACAGCCGGATACACTTCCATGACGGCGGTCTGCTTTGCGCCGAAGCCGCCGCCGATGCGCGGCTTGATAACCCGGACCTGCGATTTAGGAATTTCCAGGGCCGTCGCGACGATGCGCCGCACGTGAAAGGGAACCTGCGTCGAGCTGACAATCGTCAGGCGTCCGTACATATCCTTATACGAATAGGCCCGGAAGGTTTCCATCATGGACTGCTGCACCTGCTTGGTGTGGTACGTCCGGTCGATGACGATGTCCGACGAAGCCAGCGTCCCTTCAACGTCGCCCCAGTTTTCTTCGGCCTGGGCCACGAGGTTACGCTTGTTGTCGCCGCCGACGTCGACGACGGGATTCCAGTCCTCTTCCGGATGGACGACGATGGGGTTATCCTTCGCTTTCGTAAAATCGAGAAGAGGCTCTAATACGTCGTATTCGACGCGGATAATCCGCAGCGCCTTGTCGACGGCCTCTTCGGTCACGCCGGCGACGAGGGCCACCGGGTCCCCGACATAGCGGATGTGCTTATCCAGGATGAGCTTATCGTAGGGGCTCAATTCAGGATAGGTCTGGCCGGCAATGGTAAACCTCGTATGAGGCACGTCGTCGGCCGTGACGATGCAGGCGATTCCCGGCACTTTTTTCGCCGCGTCAATCTGCACCGACTTGACCCAGGCGTGGGCATGGGGACTGCGCAGGGCCTTGACGACCAGGCAGTCCTTCGGCGCGATGTCCTCCGTATACACCGGCTGGCCCGTAACCAGGCTGACGGCGTCTTTCTTCATAATAGGCTGATTGACTGCTTTCATTCCTGCACCGCCTTTCCCTTAGCCTGCAAATAATCTCGTATCGCCCGCATGTGGCCGACGTATCCCGTGCAGCGGCACAAATTGCCGGCCAGGTACTCCTTGATTTCCTCTTCCGTCGGCGCTTCCAACTCGCGGGCCATAGCCAGGACGTTCATGACGAAGCCGGGATTGCAGAAGCCGCACTGGTCGGCGCCTTCGCGTCCCATGTACATGGCAAACTCTGTCGCTTCCTCCTGCAGCCCTTCCAGCGTCGTCACCTGCTTGCCGTCGATACGGGCAGCCAGGACGGCGCAGGACAAGACGGGCTTTTCGTCGATCCACACCGTGCACAAGCCGCAGTTCGTCGTCTCGCAGCCGCATTTTACGCTGTAGCAGCCTTTGGAGCGCAGGAAATCGAGGAGCATCGTGCCGGCTTCGATTTCATCGCTTTGTTTTATTCCGTTAAGCCAATAGGTTATGTTCATCATTTACTCTCCTCCAAGACCTGCTTCAACAGCCGGCGGCACAAGACCTCGGCCATATCGCGGCGGTACTCTGCCGAACCGCGCGTATTGGACTGGTAGGTCAGCGCGTCGGCCCATTGCCGCGCCGTTTCGTCTGCGCCGGCCCGTTCCGCCTCTTCCCGCGCCGCACAAAGAGCCTTCGCTCTGGCCGGACGGGCGCCGACGGCGCAGCGTACCTCACCGTCTGTACAGGAAACGGCGCAGGCAAGAACGGGAAAATCTGTCGCGTTGAGCCGCAGCGACGCATAGGCCGTATGCCGGTTTGTCTTAGGCACGACGACGTGCGTCAGGATATCGCTCCCCGGCCCGGCTTCGGCAAAATCAGCCAGCTTGATCTCGCCGCCTTTGTACAAGACGACGCTGGCGTCTAAGGCCAGCAGCAGCGTCAGCACGTCGGAAAAGCCGAAGCGGCCGCACAGGCTGCCGCCAATGGTAGCCAAGTTGCGGAACTGCACGCCTACGATATGGCGCAGCGCTTCCTTGGAAGCGCCCTGCGTATAGGCGGCGAAAGACGGGCAAAGCTCCAGGTCCCGCAGCGAAACCATAGCTCCGATGCGGAATTCTGTTTCCCTTTCCTCTATATCATACAGCGGCAGGGCCGATATATCGACGGCCTGCCGTATGATGCGCTGCGGCGACAAGCGCAGCCAGCAGCAGCCTCCGAGGACGACGGAGCCCTTTTTCTGATGGAGCTCCCAAGCCTCAGCCAAGGTCTGCGCTTTCGTGTATTGCGCAATATGCATATAGTTTCCTCCTAATCTAAAAGCAACGCTTCTCATTATACCTTCTTATATACATTGTAACAATAGGCACCTCGGCCTTTCAAGTCCCAGCAGGGGCAAAAAAACAAAAAACGCGGCTAAACGACGCCGTGTCCGCCATTTAGCCGCCTTCATATCCTTATTCTGCTATGCTCAATATGTCCCGTATATCGTGAAGCACATAATCTGCGCCGGCCTCTTCGTATACGGCGCGCGCCTGCTCGCAGGCCGCCTGCCGTTCGTCTTCCGTCAGGCTGTCGTACTCTTCCCGGCTCAGCCCCATGACAGAACTGCCGACAAGGATACCCGCCGTCTTAACGCCGGCATGCTTTCCTTCCAAAATATCCGTCACCGTGTCGCCGACTTTCAACACCCGGCTCGTCTGCTGCCATTTGAAATGCTCCATATTGCGGAAAATCATATACGGATAAGGCCGGCCGAAACCGGATACACTGTCCGGCGTAATCCAGAAATCCGCTTCATAGCCCTGCGCGGCAGCAGCCTTAACGACGGATTTCATCATAATATTCGTATAACCCGTCGTACTGCCGATTTGATAGCCCCGGCGTCGCAGCTCGGCTGTCGTGTCAGCCACATACGGTTTGACCTCCGTCCCCCGGGCCAATAGAGCAAGCAGCATCGGCTCAAAATCGTCGTACAACGTATCGACGTCCCAGTCCTGCGGCTCGCTACGGAACCGCCGCCGCCATTCGCCGCGGATCCGCGGCATGTCCAGCATCGCCTGAATATGATTCCACTTCAGCATGCCCATTGGCCGGCGGATTTCCTCATTTGTCACGGCAATGCCCCGTTTGGCAAAAATTTCCCGAAAGACGACGACCGGAGCCATCGACCCGAAATCGACAGTCGTACCGGCCCAATCGAAAATAATTCCTTCCCACTTCATGCGTCTGCCCCTTTCCATTTACCAATATCTGCCGTAATAGTTTCGGATAGTTCCATTTATATACTTATATTATGACATTTTTTTCTAAATTCTGCAAATAAACGGCAAAATATATGTAAATTACAGCACATTTTGTAAAATTCTCGCAAAAGGATTTTACAAAACTATCCTTGTCGCCGCAAACGGATTTGATATACAATAAACTATGACAGAGCAAACGCAAAGGAGCAGCATTCATGATTCAGGAAGAACGCAAGCATATTATTTTGCAGGAACTGAGCCGTACCTCCGTCGTCAAGCTGGAAGATTTGTCCCAGCAGCTGAACGTATCAATCGATACGGTACGGCGCGACCTGAAGGCCTTAGACCGGGCCGGTTTGGTTCAATATATACGCGGCGGCGCAAAAGCCGTCCACGAGTCTCATCAATTCGCCCATTTCAACGGCCGCAAGGTCATACACAACGAGCTCAAGCGGGAAGCCGCCCGCAAGGCCGTACAGCTTATTCAGCCCAACGATCTGGTCATGCTCAATTCCGGCACGACGACGACGATTTTAGCCGAAGAAATCGCCCAGGCCGACCTTACGTGTTCCATCGTGACCAACAACATCGCCGCAGCCGAGGCCGCCGCAGCCAATCCGAAATGCCGCATCCACCTTCTCGGCGGCGATTGGGACGGGGCGGAGCAGTCCACCTGGGGAAGCCGCTGCCTTCGCGAAGCGGAAACGTATTTTCCCGATATCTGCTTTTTGGCCGTCAATTCGCTGGATGTGCAGGCCGGCCTGACAGATTTCCGTTTCCGCGAAATCCCCATCATGCAGGCCATGGCCCGCAACGCTTGGAAAACCTACGCCGTCATGGATTCTACCAAGCTGGACCGCCTGGCCAAAAAGCAGGTCTTTCCCCTGGCGCAGACGCCTGTCGTCATCATGGACAGCGATATCGGGACAGACGACCTGCAGCGCTACAAGGACGGCGGCATTGAAATCCAATGACGAGGTAACCTACAGCAATTCGTCCGGCAGCGGGTATTCTTCTGCTGCGGACTCATCTATACTACGACAAAGAGGTGTTCCTATGAAAGTATCATTGAAAAAATCCGTACTTCTGTTAGCATGCGCAGCCTGCTTCCCCGCCTTCGCCCAAGGAGCCGTCGTCGAAACGGCCAGCCCGGAGGCGGCGACGGCTCCGGAAATCACGGTGCTCCTGCCCGGCAAGGCCCACGACAACGGCTTTATGGAAGCGGGCTACCGCGGCTACGAACGCATTGCCAAGGGCGTCACGGCGAATGTAAAATGCGTCTCCGACGTGTCTGCCACGTCCGACGCCGCCGTCCTGACAGCAGAGCTGCAGAAATTAGCCAAGGAACAGCCGAAGCTGATTATCGGCCACGGCGGGCAGATGAACGGCCCCGTCTCCGCTGTCAGCAAGGAGTATCCGCAAATCCAGTTCGTCGTCATCCAAGGCAGCGTAAAGGGCGACAACATCAGCAGCTACGTCGTCGACCAGGAACAGTCAGCCTTCTTAGCCGGCGCGCTGGCCGGCTATATGACAAAGACCGGCAAGGTCGGCCACATTTCCGGCGCCTGGCCCAAACCGGGACTCCAAGCCCGGGCAGCATTCTACAACGGCGTGAAGTACGCCAATCCCCACGCCCAGTTCTATTCGACCTTCACGGGCGACCTGGATAATATGAAGGTAAACGCTAAAGCGGCGGAAGCGCAGATCGGCGAAGGCGTCGACGTCATCTATACGATGCTCAACAGCGGGCGCAGCGCCGTCAACCAGGTCATCGCCAAGACCAACGGACAGGTATTGGAAATCGGCAACGTCATCGACTGGACGAAAGAATCGCCTATTTTCGTCGGCTCGGCCGTCGCTGACTCCAGCGAAGCCCTGTTCAACGCGGCAAAGGATTACAAAGCCGGTTCGCTGACCCACGATATTACGAAAATCGGCTTGGAAAAGCCGGATATCGTCCGCTTAGCCGTCGCGCCCTTCGTGCCGGCCGAAGCCGTCAACAGGTTACACGACCTGCACCAAAAAGTCGTGTCCGGCGAAGTGCAGATCAGCACGACCTACGACGGTCCGGAATTTGATCCGGCAACTAAAACCTTTGTCAGCCAGGATGCCAAAAACCAGCGTAGAGCTAAGAAATAAGGTTCCTGCCGATTAAAAAACGCAAACAAGCCGTCTCAAAGGAAGCACCAGCTCCCGATGAGACGGCTTTTTGTTTAGGACATACGATTTCCCTTCTGCGATTTATCCTTTAAGATATCGATCATCGTCTGCTCCGTTCCGACCATACCCGGCGAAGCAATACAGCCCATGTAGCGGAACGTGTCCTCCGGCGTCGAACCCAATACGCCGTGAACTGGGTTTACGCCGACGCCCGACAAAGCAAAGCGTACCGAGCGGAACGCCGTATCGACAGCGGTGACGCCCTTCATCGTGCAGCCCTGATTTCCGCCGTCGCAGATCATGCCTGTAATGCTGGCCGCCATATTGGCGACAACGCGCTCCATGACGGCTAAATCGCCGCCCTTCAGCCAGGCCAGGGCGCAGGCCATGCCCGTGCCGGCAGCAATAGCGCAGCCGCAGAACGCTGACAAGCGGCCGGAATATTCCTTGATATACATGGTAATCAAATAGCTCAGCGCCGTCGCCCGCAGCAGCCGCCCGGCAGAAATCCCCTGGACCTGACAGACTGCGTATAAAGGCATCGTACAGATGATCCCATGAGCTCCTGAGCCCGTAATGCTCATGGCCGGCTTGTCCAGGCCCAGGACGCGGGCCTCGATAGCGCCGCCGCACAGCAGCTGCGCCGTCGTCACCTCGTCGCCGGAAATCATCTGGCCGCCGTTCATATCCCACAAAGCCTTGAGAAAGGTCGTCCGCTCATGGCCCAGCCCTTCGTTGAACAAGGCCAGGTTCATGTCGTAGGCCTGCTGGATAAAGGAAATCTCCTCGATAGGCACCGATTGTATAAAGTTATACAATTCGGCCAGCGTATATTCGTGAATGGGCGCGCCGCCCACATCTTCCTGCCCCGGCTGCCCAGCGTCGTCTTTCTCAAATACGACGTCGCCGTTGACGACGATATTTACGATATTCGTATGCGTATGGGCAATCGTGACGGCACAGCAATCCGACGCCGTCGCCACTTCTGCGCGGATGTAAATATCCGGCGTAATCTCCCCGACCTGCACGGATACCTTTCCCCCTTCGACAAGCCCCTTCGCCGCTTCATTCGCTTGGTCGTCGACCTTCGCCAGCGCTTCCAGCCCCAGTGCCGCATCGCCAGCCACGACGCCCAACGCCGCGGCATAGGCGTTCCCTACGGCGTCGGAATGGGGAATCCCGCACGTAAACGCATTTTTATACATGCCGGAATTCAGCACGACGTCGACGCGCTCTACATCCCCCTTCACAAACTCCCGCGCCTTAGCCGCCGCAAACGCAATCGCCCCCGGCTCAGTCACGCCCAACGCCGGCTTCATGTCGTCGCGGAGCAGTTTAATCAAATCCGCTATATCTTTCTGTTCCATATACATTTCTCCTCCCATAGCCAGTCCTCTTTATTATACCAGATAAGGCAAACACTCCCCTGTCGTTCAGTCAAGGGAGTGTTTACAAGAAATATCAAGTACAGTTATTTTCCTTCGTAAATTAAATGAATCAGCGTCATCGTCATTTCATAAGATTTTTGGAGCGACGGTACTGGTAAAAATTCGTATCGGGAATGGAAATTCATGCCTCCCGTAAAATAGTTGGGAGTCAGAATGCCTTTTGTCGATATAAAAGAACCGTCCGTACCGCCTCGCATAGCAATCGTCTTAGGCTCTATATCCAGACGGCGCATGGCTTCATAAATATAATCAATGGCCTTGCGGTTGTCCTCAGTAACGGCATCGGCAATATTGCCGTATGTATCGGTAATACGGCATTCCACAGAAGCTCTCGGATCCGCCGCCTGAAGAGCTGCTGCACAATCGCGTATTTTCTGCTTCTTTGCTTCATATTTTTCCTTGCTGTGGTCACGAATATTGAGGTGTACCGTCGCCGTCGACTGATTCGACTGCACGGCCTGACACCAAATATATCCTTCCTTCCCTTCCGTACATTCCGGCGTTTCCCGGCGGTCGAACATATTAATAAAGTCTACAGCAAGAAGCGTCGGATTAATCAGCACGCCTTTCGCGCTCATCGGATGAGCGCTGACACCGTGAATTACGACTTCGGCGCTGCCGGCGTTGAACGTTTCATACACGACTTCACCGACGTCGCAGGAATCAATCGTATACGCAAAGTCGACGGGAAATTTAGAAAAGTCCATATTCTTCGAGCCGAACAAGCCGCATTCTTCGTCGGGGACAAAGGCTACGTATATATCGCCGTGATACAGCGAATCGTCGCCGGCAAGTGTTGACAAGGCAGTCATAACGTTGGCAATAGCCGCTTTATTGTCAGAGCCCAGCACGCTTGTTCCGTCTGTGACGATAATATCCTGTCCGACAAATTTCCGTAATTCCGGATGCTCCGCGGCGGCCATGACAATCTGCTGTTCTTCGTTTAAGACAATATCGCCTCCGTCATAGTTAGCAATCATCTGGGGATGAATTTCCGGCGACAAACAGACATCTACTGTGTCCATATGCGTACAAAAGCCAACCGACGGCACGGAGCCGGCAAAGCCTTCCGGCAAACGAGCCGGCAACTTTCCCGTCAGCACGCAGGCTTTGCTGATTTCCAAATCGACGAGCCCCAAGGCTTCGCATTCGGCTTTTAACAATTCAGCCATATCCCACTGCCCTTCCGTGCTGGGAACCTGTACGCCGCCGTTGTCGCGGCTCTGCGACGGAACGCTTACATATCGGTAAAACCGTTCTACTAATTCATGACGTGTATCTTTCATGATAAACCCTCCCTAAACTGCGGCAAATTAAAACATTTGCCTCGGATATACGTAATCTGCCTGGAATCCCAAGGGGATGTTAAGGGCCCAGAATACATACAGCATAACAGTCAATACGACGAGCAAGGTAATCGTATAAGGCAGCATTAAACTGCTCAGTGTACCGACACCGGTCTTTTTATAATACTTTTGGCAATAAATAATGATCAGCGGATAAAACGCAAACATAGGCGTGCAGACGTTGACCGCCGAATCGCTGACGCGATACGCTGCCTGCGTCAATTCCGGGGCAATGCCGACGGACATAAGCATCGGCACGAAAATCGGAGCCAAAATGGACCACTTTGCCGAAGCCGAAGTGATAAGCAGATTCAGCAAGGCAACAAATACGATGATGCCGAAAATAGTAATCTGCGGCGGCAGCGCCAAGGATTTTAAAAATTCCGCACCGGCAATCGCAATGAGCGCCCCCAAATTCGAAGCGCCGAAGGCATACATAAACTGCGCAGCAAAGAAATAAAAGACAATTAACTGAACCAGCGTATGCGTAATATCTTCCATAGATTTCGTAAAATCTTTAGAACTGCGGAAGGTGCCGCTAATCACGCCGTATACTATGCCGGGGATACCGACGAGCAGAAAGATAATCGCCACGATAGACTGCATAACCGGCGCTTTAAAGCTGGCAATATTGCCGTCGGGATCGCGGAAAATCGAATCCGTCGGCACGAGAGCGGCAAACAATCCGAGAAGCATTAAGACCAGCACGGCCGACGCAATGTAAAAAGCTTTGTTTTCCTGCGGCGTAATCTCTCCTACACCTTCTTCCGACAAGTCTAAATCCGCATCAATCGGACAGGCCTTGCGGCACCAAGGCTCAGTAATCTTTTCCGTAACCCACCAGCAGCTGCCAATAACCGCGAACGTCGAACCGAAGGCGTAAAAATAATTGCACAATACGTTGACTTCATAGGTCGGGTCAATAATCTGCGCAGCCATCTGCGTAAATCCCTGGATAACCGGGTCGATCGCCGATGGCGTGTAATTGGCGGCAAACGCACCGGCAATCCCTGCAAACGAAGCAGCTACACCTGCCAGCGGATGTTTTCCAGATGCGTAAAATAAATATGCTGCAATCGGAATGATAATCATATACCCGCTGTCCGGCGCTAAATGACTGAGCATGCCGACGAGAATGACAATAGGCGTAAGCAGGAACTTCGGCGTAATGATAAGGAGTTTTTTCAATCCCGTGCTGATGTACCCGGATCCCTGCGCAATCCCAATACCGAGAGTCGCGACGATGACCATGCTTAACGGCGGGAACGAAGCGAAATTGCTGACCATTTTAGTCATCAGCATGACTAACGACTGCGGCGACAGCATATTCGTAACCTTGATTTCTTCCCCTGTCGTCGGATGAATATATCCGAAATGGATAGTCGAGCAAATTGCCGACAAAATACATGTAATAAAAAAGGCTCCGATGAACAGCATCGTAATATCAGGGATTTTATTCCCTACTCGTTCAATCCAGCCCAAAAAACCGCCTACGGAATGAATCTCTGCAGACGGCTGACTTTGTTGCGACATACATATCATCCTTTCTTATATTCTAAATTCTTATAAAGTCACGTGGTATATCATACCACAAGATAGTAGACAAAACAATGTATATACAATTAAAATTTAAGTTATTCTCTATTTTTACAGTATTACAAAAAACGCCCCTTTTACAAGAACCTGCGCCGTCTTGCCAAAGGGGCCATATCGCGCTGGGCAAATTTTTTGCCTCGCGCCGCCTTATTTATTTTTATCCTGAATCATTCGCCGTATTTCCGTCTCATCCATGATAATCTTCCGCGCTTCATATCCATTCTTTCCGCTGATAATTCCCGCAGCTTCCATATGCTCAATAAGACGACGGGCCCGATTATATCCGATATGAAACCGCCGCTGCAGCATCGTCGTCGAAGCTTTTTGCTGATGCAGTACTTCTTGTACAGCCGCTTTCATGAGTTCGTCTTCAAAAAAATTCATTGTCATTCCTCCTTGCAATCTATCGATCCTTGTCTGCATATGGCAAGTATACAATATCAAAACGACACTATCTGTCGTTAGTATAAAAACTAACCTCTTCACGCCAAAAAAAGCTCTCCTATGACGATGTATAGCTAGATATACAGTGACGCCGTGCCTTGATTGCAGCACAAAAAAGACAGCATACACCCCCTGCTGCCTTGCAAAATACCCATAGCGAGACCTTCGTCTCCTCTGTTTTTCCTTATTTGTTTATGTGTTACAGTATATTTATACCCCCCCCCCCGTGAATATGTAATCTCATACGAAAGCTGAGCTATCCCGTATTTCTTTATATCTGCATAATTTCTCAACCGATGGAACATGCTAAAACTCCTCATAATAATACTTCGTTTCAAACGGCTTGCTACTACCGTATTTGATATTTGACAAGTAACATTGTACGAACGCACTGAATACGGTTTAACATGCCTGTCAAAAACGGCACGGTACACGCCTTTGCTGCCCGCGCTTTCTGTAATTAGTATACGTGCATTTTTATTAAAAAGCAATACTATACATTTGCAATCGTTCTTCAAATCTAGTAGGGGTAACATCTGTATGATACCCCTACACATTTATATCCGCTTATTGCAGACTATCTAAATCCCATACTCCGCGATAAACATCATAACAACATCTGGGATTCTTAGTATTCATACTGCCGCAAACGGAAAGGCCAAGGGGACGACAATCGTGGCAAGCAAAGCGAAATTCACAATCTTTGCAGCCTTCAATGGTACTAAAATCGAAGAACCACTTTGACATCGTCTTCTCATTATGAATAATCTCTTCTAAAGAGTCCTGTAATATATTGCCATACCTATAGTTTCTCTCGAATTCACATGGAATGACGTCGCCGTTTTCCATAATTGTAATTTTGCCGTACCAACAGGAATTTCTGCTATAATTATGATAAAATTGCTCTTTTTTTGCTTTAAAATTAGGCTTCGTTAGATAAACCTTTTGTATTACCTCTTTGTTGGTCGGTGCATGGAGCTTTTGAGTCCCTCCATGCACATTACGTATGATATCGTATCGAGAGCATTTCATGCCTAATTCACGAACATACTGCATCGTTTCGTCTACATATGCTTCATTTTCCTTCATCACGATAACTGCCGCTGAAACGGAAACGCCTTGCGCAACAAGCGCCTGCACAGCTTCGGTCGTTTTCTTAAAGCTGCCTCTCACATTGGTAATTTTATCATGAATCTCAGCAGACGGCCCATACATGGAAATTTTCACACGAATGGCATGCTTCACTACGCAATGTACTAATCGCTCTGAAAACGCCGTTGCATTTGTAAATAACGTAATATCCATCGGATACTGAGATGCGTATTCAAGGATATCCACTAAATCCTTACGGCAGCAAGGCTCCCCGCCAATGACAATTAGCCGCTTGATGTGCAAGTCCGCCAATTGATCTATGCATTTTTTCCACTGCGCCAGGCTTAACGAATTTTCAGAAGAAACATGGACATTTCCTTCATAGCAATGAATACACCTTAGATTACATCGCTGCGTTATTTCAATCCAAGCCATTTCTAACTGAATTGTCTTATCTTTACGTAACCTAAAATTCCGGGGGATAAAATTTTCAGATATCAAAAAGCATCTTTTCAATTCCGTCAGGTAGGTTTCATCAGACGGCACAGTGCTATGTTCAACGTATCGATGAATAATGCTGCAGGCCGCATCATTTACGGAATATACCTTTCCAGAATTAAAATCATAAATTGCCCCATGAACGGCCCCTGGTACAAAAATAACGTCTTGATTTATTTCGTACATTTGACCTATCGCCTCACTTCTTTAAAGGGGTAGAAATAAACATCTCGTCTAACTTTCGAATAATGGGTTTATAAACTTCTGCGTTCCTTTTCATAGACGTAATGAAATCATTCATATGATTTTGGCAATATATTATATCCTGCTGAACATATAGATAATAGAAAAATTTCTTAATTGCTTCAAATTCCCGTTCTCCATACTCATGTACTAACGGAGCATATCTTTCTGCTGCTTTATTCATATGCCTTATTAATTCAAATTTTCTTTTCAGCGTGTTGAACTGATACGTAACGGCATCGGCTGCTGGTATAAAGGTATCGGCCATAAAATCAGCAATGGGCTGTATGGAGGGATCTTTAAAACGATACGCCTGGGTATTCAAAAAGGAATACTGACGCTCTAATAAATGATCCTGTTGAAGCATGGTTTTCAACTTCGTACCATTCAATACTTGAACCCTAAGTCCACCGTAATGATAGTAGTTCGTCGAGTGTAATTCTATCAAATATTGATACGACTGACGTAAAGAATCCAATGTAGAATACGGATTAAAAAAAATCATTCCATATCTAGGAGAAATTCCAATATCATCAAGAAGTTGCAATGCCCTTTTACCTTCTTCTAAGGTAGCCCGTTTGTTATATAGCTTCCGATCCCATTCATTTCCGGCATCAATACCTAAAAATAAATGATGAAATCCTATTTTATTCATTTTTTGTAATACTTCGTAATTTTTAGGATTACAAATCGCCTTTGGTTTTGCAAATCCTGAAAAGGCCAAATTAAAATTCAGCTGCTCTATTTTTTCAAACAGCACCATGAGCCGCTCTCTGTTTTCATCTCCATCAATGTCAAACAAATCATCGTCACAGATAAAAAATTTTTTTACGCCAAAGGTCGTCGCTAAATAAGCAATTTCTTCAACAATTCGCTCCGGATCTTTATAAACCACTCTTCCTTTTCGGGAACAACAAAACGTGCATGCGCCGGTACATACGTTGGATTTAGTCATCATGCAGTGAGTCTTTTGCATATTTGCTTCTGCAGTATCCTGCGTATAATAATCAAAGCTGGCCTTTCGGTTTATGTCTTGCTCCACATTCTCCTTCTTATCTTCGATATCATGCATTGCTGCAATATTTTCATCATTTTGAATTGTTCTATTTCCATACGAATGGATAATTCTCAGCATCGGAGCTTCTCCATCACCAAGAATAAAATAATCCACCATAGGCGCATCGGAAACAATTTCACGATAATTCATAGTAATGAACTGTCCCCCAAAAACAACAAGACATGATTGTGTTCTTTTTAAATATTCAGCTATTTTTTTAGACAGCACATAATTCGTTTCAAAAATGGAAAATCCGTAAATGTCATAGCTGTCATGAGTATGTAAATCATTTATGATCGTTTCCCACGTTTCAAAGTGATGGTAATATTTAATATCTACACTCGCTGTTTTACAGCTTTGACGTATATAGCGGGCAATATAATCAACGCCTGTATTGCCATATTTATAGCTTTGAATGATAGAAACAAGCAGAATCCGCATATTTATCCTACGCTTTCGTATATCAAAAAATAAACGCATCTATGGCATAACTGAGCCTCGCATAATACCCTCGTTTTTTCCCGAAGCCAGCTGCACTGCCTTAAAGCCCCCATGGAAGCCACAGTAGGAAACAGGACGATAATTTTTATAGGACGGTTCTTTTTATGCAAGCTTGCCTTTACTTGCTCCAGCCATTTCAAATAGGTACATTCATCGTAAAAAGAATTGAACAAATAAAAACAGTCAACGTCCTCATCTATATCCATCGCAAGGGCATCCCCATGAAAAACATCTATACGTTGCCCCAAAATAGATGTTTTATTTTGGTACCGAATAATATTTTTCCTGCATACATCAAGCAAGCCTTTATCAATTTCAATTCCTTGCAGATTTTGAAATCCTCTACCCGCTAAGTAGAGAAGAAAAATCCCTGCACCGCAGCCAATATCCAGAATTTTGTCTGTATGCTGTATTTCTCCGCTTTGGATAAGCTGTTCTATTAACATCACATTGGTTCCTTCATAGGGATTATAATGAATATTGCTTTTTTTAGTCGCTTTGCCATCTTGAAGGTTATATTTTACCAAAAATTTATTTACATATTTACGCCTAAGATATCTTTTCAAGTATATAGAAATATTTTCTGCCGTTACTGCCAGCTTTAAAAGCACACTGTCAATCATACATTTCTCCATAAATAAAATGAAGGAATGAAAGATACGCTATACCTTCCATTCCTTGCACACAAACCATAAGCAACTTAATCATCACTCCAGAAAGGACCGCAATCAGTGTGACAAGCCGTTACCACTTCCTCAGAAGTTGTGACACAAATTAAAGTCGGGGTATTATTTTCCATACGCTCTGCCTCCTTTATGATGTAAAAATCCGCGCTAAGTATATAACATATAAAACATCCGAATCTAAAAGTTCTAAACAGAATTTTCCTTGCAAATTCTGTTCATAATTCCCAAAAGAAAAAAACTATCATCACATATTCCCAATAGCACTGTTACGAGCAACTTATTAAAGGATGTGCAAAGACGGCCATTCAACCTCCTGTTGGAGTCGACTGTTAAGCACTACAAAAAGGGATTTAATTTAAATTTAGAACCCATATGTGTCCGTCTCCTGTTGGAGTCGACTGTTAAGCACATTGGAATATGGTTACGATATTTGACGAAAAAACTAAGTGTCCGTCTCCTGTTGGAGTCGACTGTTAAGCACTGGCAAAACTAATGAAAAAATTGGTGAAGCATATCACAGGTGTCCGTCTCCTGTTGGAGTCGACTGTTAAGCACGCTATTCAAATTTCTTTTATTATTCCAAAGGAGGAATGTGTCCGTCTCCTGTTGGAGTCGACTGTTAAGCACAATCAGCAGATTGGTAAAGCATATCATAATTATTGTGTCCGTCTCCTGTTGGAGTCGACTGTTAAGCACTTAATGGGCAATATGTGTCTAATGTACGAATTCAGAGTGTCCGTCTCCTGTTGGAGTCGACTGTTAAGCACGTGACCCCGCACATTATTAACGTAGTTTCCGAAGACGGTGTCCGTCTCCTGTTGGAGTCGACTGTTAAGCACAGTAAAGCTGAAAACCGGCATGATTACTGGGGAGCCTGTGAAAAAATCTCTGTAAACATAGATCTTCTATGATACTTGGTAAGCTGAAAGCGAATTTGAGAACTTTCAGCTCATGGTTTATATATAACAACACATGCTGA